>CAZAHZ010000041.1:0-16206 GCA_964485055.1 uncultured Candidatus Cloacimonadota bacterium | reverse complement strand
TTTAAATCCCATGGTAAAACTGGTATGGCATCATTAGGATTATCTCCCTGAGGATAAACATCACAAAGTGTAAATTCATGATTAATGAGATCAAAAGAGAAAGTTTTTGGATAGATCATGAATCTAAGAGGCCAGTAGTAACCGGGACCGGAACCGCTATCAAAAGTAGGTCCCATAGCACCCGCCCATGTTACAACGGTATTGTTATGCGTGGGCACCAGGTTAAAGTGTCCGGTATGAATTATATCTTGATTTACTGATAGATATGTGTTTGTAGGTGGCTCATCAGGATATCCAGTGACATTATCTTCAAAGAGATGCCAGGTAATTCCATTCCATTCCCAGGAAGGATTCTCTACATCAAATACCCAATCTTCATAGTATTCCTGCCAGTTGTCACCTTCACCGTAATTATCATTGATGAAACAAAACATTTTATCCTGCTGATCAGGAGCTTCAGTGCCGGCAACTCTAAATCCCGAGAATATCAACTGGTTATCAATCACGCAGAAAGACTTGAAGGGACGGTACCAGTAGGGGTCTCCTGCATTCCAGGAATCCAGTATCGGAATAGTGTTATAACTCCATTCCAGATCACTTTGTACACTAAGATCATCTTCATTGAAATCAGCATACATGATCATAACATTTTCAGACGGATTTGCTTCCGTACCGTCAGCAGTCTGATGATTCGCAGCAACAATGTAAATTCTCTGCATATCAGTGATGGGAGAAGGACCGATTGCAACCTGTGGCCAGATAAATTCGTCATTAAGAGTGGGATCAAGGTAATCCTGAGCATCGGAATCCAGTACAGTGATCACCGGATATTTCCAAAGCCCATGACCCCCAATAACGTGAAAAAGGTCATAAATGGCAAAACAGTCATAAGTTTCATCATCCATCGCGACATGCCAGGTTCCAAAAACATCACCGGTTTGCTGGTCAACTACTGCATCACAATAATAACCTTCATAGCCAAGTCCCGGCGAAGCTACAACAGCACCCGTATTATCAATGTAACTGTAACTAACATCACTGACATTAACCTGATCTTTCACGCGGTACATGATATAAACACCTCCACCGTGATCTTCAGGCTGTAGTGAAATAGGCAGGTGGTTGTAACACTGGAAATAATCAGCGTAATTGGTCAGCAGATCCTGTGGTGTAACAGACCATTCCCATTCCGGGACATCTCTTGTCGAGGTAGTCTGTGGAGCCGAATAGGCTGAGAAATCGGGTGTAACTTTTTCAGTTTTCACAGGCATGACCTCAGCGCATAAGGCGATGATAAAAACCATAAGCAACGAAATAATAAAAAATCTTTTCATTTGTCCTCCTAAGATAAATTAATATAATAGCTTTATAGTAAATCTGTGTGGCGTTTCCAGAAATGATTCAGTCAGGTCTCCATAGTCCGAATAAGAATAATCCAACTGAATAATAAATGAACTAGTGGGTATGATGAAACCAAGTCCGGCACTTAATCCGGCAGCATCATATTCAAACTGGTAGCCACCTCTTAAACAAAGTTTTCCAATCCTGTACTCGGCACCCAGATTATAGGTTTCCTTACGATCAACACAACTATCCAATTGCAATGAAGCAAGCAGATGAGAAGAGTTATCGTCAGTACGATACAGGTCTCCAGCAATAGCCAATGAGAAATTCATCGGTAATTTAAAGGGCATTTCATCTCTGTCTTCGTCTATTGAACCATCGCCATCGTTATCAAGCAGATCAAAGACGTCTTCATCGTATTGACCATCTCCGTCCTCATCTATATTGAGCTCCAGATCTGGTCCAAAATTTCTCAAAGACATTCCAATGGTAACATTACGCCAGCCAGTATTATAAAGCGAGCCAAGATCAATTGCAAATCCATTAGCAGGAAATTCATCAAGCTCTTCTCTGATAAATTTTCCAGTAAAACCAAAAGAGAATTTATCTGTAAATTTATAGGAATACGTTATCCCGGCAGCCAGATCATAGCAGGTAAATGTTTCACCAGTTTTGCCAAACTGCTCCTCCGTAGTAACATCCATATAATCCATGTGCAGATAAGAAACACTAAGAGCCAGCGTGCCAAAATCATAAAATCTGGAAACTGCGAAAAATTCGTGCTGAATATCCGCCAGCCACTCGGTGTGCGAATAAAAAACTTGATTTTGAGTTTTCAAAGCAAGTCCGGCAGGATTCCAGTAAACAGAGGAGATGTCGTCAGTTACTGCTGTGTAAGCTTCTCCCATGCCAATTGCACGGGCATCCACTCCCAGCTTAAGGAACTGAACTCCTGCTGTTCCAACTTTCGGAAACATTTCCGCAGTTAACAACAGGGGCAGTAATAAAACCAAAGCGATAATAATAATATTTTTTCTCATGTTACACCCCCTACTTAATAACAACAAACTTGCCGATTTTCTTATCACCGGAGTTTTTGTCTTTTACTGAGAACAAATACACACCAGGTGCAATAATCTGATTATATCTGGATAACAGGTCCCAGGCATGAATACCGCCTGCTGCCTGTGCTTCTTGAGCTGCTTTGGAAACCGAGATGATGTCTTCATAATATTGATCACCATTATGATCAATTTCATCAACCAAATCTCCAGCTAAAGTCCAGATTTTTATCGTGCATCTATCCGGAAGATTAACGAACCATAAGCGACGGCTCTTATCTCCCTTATTATCTGTATCACGCTTACCGTCAAACTTGCTGAAGCCAATATATGGATTTGGTACTACATAGATTTTATCCATGTTATTATTGCCAGCAGGTCCCGGGAAGAAAATCTTCATGTTTGCATCTGCATCGCGGGCAGATTCCAAAACTGGAATATCCAGAGAAGGCATTCCACGATCCCAGGATGAAACTGCCACGTAATATTCAATCCCCTTGGGAGGATTATTGATCACATCTGTATAATAACGACGGGCTAATCTATCTTTGCGTACTTTCAGTACTTTGTCATCATCCCCAATATTACTTTGACCCAGATGTCCAGCCAGTGGGATCAATCTGTCATCAAATAATTCGAGATATACTTCATCCCGTACGTTAGGATGTTTGAAAAGCAGTACCTGATCATTAAAACTCTTACCCATTGCCTCTGTTGTAGCAGTAGCAATATCCATAGCCCAGTCGTAAAGTGGTTCACCATAGACCGTTAAAGGTGGATCAGCATCCATATCAGACTGATTATATTGTATTAACTCGTATAGTTCATTAAAATGGTAATAATTCAAGTCTTCCTCAGATATAGGACGAGGATTAGGCAGACCTTTATCAATTCCCAGTTCTCCCCCGAAATCAATAAACTTATTCGTATTATAGTTAATCATATAATCTTCATAATCCTGCTGTGTCTCCAATTTATCCCAGCGTCCCTTTTGCATCCAGTACTCTTGAGAGCCACTTCCAGACCGTCCCCAAAGTGAATAACCTTCGAAATCATGACGAAGTCTATAACCAGTCCAGGGATTAACATAGGCATTCTGATTGCGGTTTGCCTCAATATCGGTATATGCTTCCAAATCTTCATCCCATATATAGGGAGCAAAATCATGCGGGCATGCGGCTTGAAAATCTGGATTACTATTCCAAACACTCATGTAGCTATCTAAAGTAGATAGTGTATCAGTCACTTGCCAGCCTATCTGCTGGGCTTTAACTGTCTTTGTATCAACATTGTCTATCTCTGACCTGTTATCCCAGTAAACTCTTATCTGATTGCCGGTTTCAGTAAGCTCGCCATACATCATTGGTATTTCAGGAGGTTCTGGCGGCACATAATGTATAAAAGTATCCGGTAAAGTAACGGACACCAGATCTTGAGCCTGTCCATAAGTATCTTTAGCATGAATTGAAGTCTGCATCAGCTCAAGTCGTGAATCTCCCGGAAACACTGCCACCACAATCTTCATCGTCTTGCCAGGAGCAAGATTCCAGCGTTTGAAATAATTTCCAAATTCATCTGTCTCCAGATAATCTAAAATCCCATAACCCTCTTCACCTGGTTCATCTGTATCTCCAGTATGCTCTTGAGCTCCGTAGAAACCAAATAAATAACGTGTATCTAATCCTCCGGAATGCTCCTGCGTATGTGGAAAATCTCGCAGTGAAATATAATCATCAACATTTGGTTTAGGATTTCTATTAGTTAATAACCAGTATTTCTGATTAGCCGTGCTGCCAGATGGATTAATATCATAGGGCGATGAATCATCCGGTCCATATCCAACATCCCAGGTCCAGCAGGCAAATTCCAAAACATCCGGATCAGGAGTACAAACTCTTGAACCCACTAATCCGGTGGTTAATCCATTATCACCATCATAATCCTTAGTGTAGGCAAACTCATATCCTGATCCAGCAACATAAGAGCTAATATCATCAGAATGAACATTGTCCCAGGCTTGTGGTCCTACATCCGAATCCATATAAATTCCCATAGCGCAATCATACAATGTATCAGCATAAGTGCTTGAAAAATTCATATTAGTTATATCAAATTCCACGTACACCAGGTTTTTAATATGCTCATAACTCCATTGATAGCTGAGCTGCCTTACTCTGATTTTTATGGGATAATGACTAGAATTTCCCTTGCTGTCGCCCCAGTCACGCTCAGTTGCAGTACCAAATGGACTGTAATCATAATAATATGCGATAAAATCCTGTTCCGATACCGGATAGCCATCTTCATCCCATAATCCGTCAATATCATCATCATGTGCCTCAGTAAAGCAATACGTGCCGTTACTCGGATCCTGGGACAGATCAACAAAACCTAAGGGAAACCAGATTTCTTCATTATCTAATACAGGACCAAATTCATTTGAGTGAAAATTATGCAGATAATCTCCACCATAAACGGAAAAAACCTGAGGTAACTCACTGGCAATTCTGAAGGGGAAGGCATATCCTATTGGATCTTCATCAATTAAACCATCACCATCGTCATCTTCTCCCTTACGCTGCTGACGGATTGACGTTGTTGCCACAACATCTTCACTGTTATAATCATTATACATTTGTCCAAGTGGGGAAGTTTCCAATGGATTATAGGCTGGCAGGAATTCTTTGAGATCAAGATCTCCATCAAATCCTGTGGTCACCAGTGTATCTACAACTAATTCCAGATCAGGCGTCCAATCCGCATGTCCTTCGGGTACTACGGAGTTTGAGGAAATTGGATCAGAAAGCCAATACAACTTCTGTCCCAGATTGTTTCTTCTAATCTTTTTAGCACCAAACCATAATGCTCCTCTATAGAGATAATCTATACCACTTCCGCCTGGATATTCAAGTGAGGGCCACTCAGGAGTGATATCTCCTCCTGAACCAAAAAAACCGTAGTTACTGATTCGCAACCAGATATTCCCTACGTTATGGTAGCGGACAAGATCCAGCTTCTTTCCGGAAGCAGGTTCTAGCAGGGCTTTAGAAAATAATATTCCAAAACTTAAAAGTATTATGAGTGTAACAAAAAATATCCTGACTGTCGGTAATTTCATATATCTTTTCCTCCATTAATTTAATTTTCTAAATAAAAATTCACGGGAAACGTTACCCAGACGGCAATTGGTTTTCCATTGGTCTTTGCTGGCTCAAATTCCAGTTGACGGGCATATTCCTTCGCTGCTTCATCCAGCCCATCTAGTCCGGGCAACACTGATTTCTTCACATCAATTGCCCCTATTTTACCACTTTTCAGTACTTCCAACTCCAAAACTACAGTACCTTGAATTCCTGCTTCCATGGCAAATTTAGGATAGCGCAAGGGTGCTTCGTTCAACTTTTTGGGGGGTTCATCATAATATATAAACCCTTTTTGCGTTTTACCCCATTCTTCGTTCTGCGTTATTACTTCATAAGGGTCCAGTGTTGTCGGGTCTATCGTTATTATTTCCATTAATTCTTCTTCTTCTTCATCATCATCAAACGTGTCATCTATAACTATTTGTATCTGCGGTTTAATCAACGTTTCAGGAGGCTTGATTTTATCCTTGATCTCAGGAGGAATCTCAATTGCTTCTGTTGTTTTAACGTCTGCTTTGTATGCCTTGATCTCAATCTTTGGAGAAACCAGGAAGGCAAACAAAATTAATAGAATCGCTAAACTGAAAGCTTTATCATAATAACTCTGGGCAACATCTTTCCAATCTTGATATTTTTTATTCATGCTGTTACCTCTTTAGTTTAGCTTCAAATTGCACCCGCAGAGCATTTGCATCCTTGAGTTGATTTAATATATCAGCCATGATCCCGTAATTCGTATCTTTATCGGTCCTGAAACAGGTTATTGTATTGATGTCTTCTGCCAGTTTCTGTTGCATGATTATGCTCACCTGGGGTATCTCAACCGCATAATCATCGATTGATATGGTCCCACCTCGATTAACATATATCGTCGTGGCATGTTTGCGGGGTATTTTCATAATCTCTTTTGCTTTTGGCAGGATCACGTCTAATCCCTTCTCTTTCACAAATACCGTACTAACCATAAAGAATAGCAACAAAAGAAATGATATATCTCCCATCGAAGTTGTTGGGATTTGTGTTTCTGGTTTTGTTCCCTTTTTTATTTTTGCCATTATGCCTTCTTAGTTAGTGGATAACGAGATTTTTTCTGCTCCCGCTGCTTGTAATAGATCAAGAACCCTTACCATATATTCATAATTGCTTTTCCGGTCGGTCTTCAAAGAAATAACCATATCCGGATTTCCCTTCACTTTATTTCGTATCACTTTCTCCAGATCATCGAGTGGAACTTCTTCCTCATTAACTGCTACCAATCCATCTTTGTTAATCCAGACTTTGGTCAGATTTTTTTCTATGATCTTGGCTTTCTGCAGTTCAGGGTCACTTGCAGGAGGAAGCACCAGTCCCAATCCTTTCTTGATATCAAAGGTCGTAGTAGATAAAAAGAAAACAAGCATTAAAAAAGATATATCCGATGTTGATGTGGTCGGAATACCTCCCAGATTTTTTCTTTTTCTGCGTAGTTTCATCTATTGCTCCCTGCTAATTCTCGATCAGGGTTTCCACAACCTTCTCTGAACCTCGCTGCATATCAAGCACCAAGCCATCTACGTTACCAAGAAATAGATTATTAAAGAACTGCACCGGTATTGCCACTGCCAGTCCGGCTGCGGAGGTGATCAAAGCTACATTAATACCACTTGCCACAATTGTAGGGTCTACCTCTCCTGCCTTGGCTATGGCATCAAATGCCTGGATCATTCCCACCAGTGTTCCAAAGAATCCCAGCATCGGTGATAGATTGATTACTGTTGATAATGGCACGAATCCCTTTTCCAGAAATGCCATCTCAATTGTGCCTGCACTTTCCATTGCTTTCTCTACTGCGCCCACTCCCTGGTCTGCTTTCAATAATCCGGCATGGATCACTGCTGCCACAGGGCCCTTCGTCAGGGCACAAATTTTAGCTGCATCCTGATATTTCTTCTCTTTCAGTAATGGAACTATTTTGTCTAATAAGGCATTTATATTTATTTTGGCATAGGATAAGGCTATAATTTTATATATTATTACGGCTAATGCCCAGATCATAAGAACCAGGATAGGCCACATGGCAAATCCACCATTGAGAAACAAATCTACAAATCCGCTCCCTACCAGGCTACGCGCAAATGCTTCAAATCCTCCGATCTGAGGAGACTCATCAAATGTCATCTGTCCAACACCGGCTTCGGATGACATTCCGGGCGCTGCTTCAGCATTAACATCTGATTCCTGGGCATAAAGGCTTACTCCGAAAAGTAACATTATAATCATCATTATCATGAAGAGATTTAAAAATCTTTTCTTCATCCTATCCTCCTAAATATTTATCTTCTCTTTTTACCAGTTAAATGTGAAACCAAAATTATAGGTTCTGCCTTCACTTACTCGCGAAGGATCGTTCAAACCCATTTGATGAATTGAATAAGTATCCTCTGTTACATAGTTACCATTATCGTCTATATAACCTTCTCCATTCGGATTCGGCTTGTATGCTCCATCATCATACGGCTCACCCGTCCGTGGATACACGTCGTTGTAATTGATCTTATCAAAAAGATTGTTGATCGTGAAGTAAATCTTGATTGATGATTTCTCACTTAAAGAAATCCGCTTATATATTGTGAAATTGGCATTGGAAGTATAAGGTTTATTGGAACTGTTGATGTCATTTTGTGTATCATCCTCGTTCACACCAGTATAAGGTGTGCCTGAGGCAATATTATATAAAAAGTTCATCGAAAAATCGTCAAAGGGGACTTTCCAGTCAACTATCGGCAGATAATATTCTTCGTCTTTCTGAATTCTAAAACCAAGGTTTAAGTTAAAATTATGCCTTGTATCCCAGTCCAATGGGAATTCCCGAAGATTAGTTGTTTCATCCTGGACTATCGTATCAGAATTATTACCGTTTGCCCAGGATAATGAATATGACATTGAACCAGATATAAAGTTTGATAATTGTTTGTTTAAATTTAAGTCTAAACCCCGGACTGAACCATAATCTTCCGAAAAATATTCATACCAGTAAACTGTCTCATCTCCGGATTTCTCAACTTTTCGTGTACTCACATAATTATAGATATTCTTGTAATAGGCTGTTATATCCATGATCAGGTCTTCTGTCAGTTGCTGCTGTAATCCCACTTCATAAGTTACAGTTATCTGAGGCTCCAGAGAGGGATTCCCAACCACTACATTATCATCACTGGTATAGGCATCTGTGGAATCCGCTGTTGTAAAAATATACTGCATTTGCGGTAGCTGGTTCTGGTAATTATAGGCAAAATGCAATACTGAACGTTCAGTTATCGGATGCGATACTCCCAAACGTGGTGATATCATCATTTGAAATTTTTCATCGTTGTCAAATTCACGTGACCGATATGTTCCGTCTTCTTTCAAAATATCATATCCCTCACCCAGATACCAGAAATCAAAGCGAACACCTGCATTAACGATCATGCCTTCCCATTCCATTCTGTCCTGAAAATAATATGCACCCTGCCAGGGATCTGCCCGGTAACCGTCTGTGGATCCTGAAGCTGCCACGATCGCTGCAAAATTGTCTTCCTGTGAATAAAAATCCGTGTCGCTATCAAGCTCTAAATCGTTTATCCCGTCTCCATTTGTATCCAGACTGTCTCCCGCTAAATAACTCTCCACCGGAGTGCAGCTTGCCAGATATTCATCATAACGGAAAGGATCTATCACCCAGGGATTATAAAGTCGGTCTTTTTCTATATGATGCTTGATCACTTCTAAACCTGTCTTCACACCATGTATCGGATTTATCTGATATTCAAAATCTGTTCTCATAGTGTACTGCTGGCTCGCATCATCCTGATATGTTCCATAAATAGATCCTGGTGTGACAAATGAGCCTATATCATATTCATTGCCATCTGAAAAATATTCCCAGTTATAAACCTCTCCCTCGCCTATTACTCCATTTCCATCATCCAGAAAAAATATGCCACTCGTATTTCGGCCATCTGAGTCCATATAATAGATATCCCAATAAGATGGATCCAGCATTGTAAAATAATCGTCACGTCCAATTTCCTTTGGCTGTAATGTATAACTTTTATTATAATATGATCCTTTAACCTTCAAATTCATTTTCGTGTTAATAAGATGATCATAAGTTACTATATACTGATTTTGCATTTCCTCATACTGAGCATAATAATCAAGGGCATAGCGCCAGGAATGTCTATAAGGTTCGCTGTCGTTTGTGTCTCCACGCATGGCAAATGTCAGGTTCTGGGTGGAATTAATTTGATATTTCATCTTTAGATTAGCATTGTAATTATTATAATTACGATCTCCCAAATCAAAATTCCAGAAATTATCTCGGTCTGCATAAGGATCATAACTGCTCCATTCTCCGTTTATATTCGGAATTTCATCATTAGGATCACTTGTGTAATAATCTTGATATCTACCATCAGTCCATAAAGCAGCACCGTTGATGAAAAATGTCAAATCTTCTCGCAGCGTTGGAGCTAAGTTTCCCAGAACAGGACCGCCAAGAGCAAATTTTGCCCCATCTTCATTCGATGTTCCTTCTTTGGAAGGAGTGAATATATGGTCTGAATTAATCTCCATTTTTCCGCTGTAGTCCTTTCCTCCGCTTTTCGTTACAATATTCACTATTCCTGATTGGGCATTGCCATATTCTGCAGTAAATCCTCCAGTCATCACGCTCATATCTGATATCGCATCCTGATCTATTGTTAAAGCAGATCCACCATCCACCGGATCAGATACGCTCATGCCATCTACAGTATAAACAACCTCATTGGCTCTGCCTCCACGTATATGCAGATCATCACCGGTATGCACTGCTCCTGCAGAAATAGCTATTAAATCGTCAATGCTTTCAGCAGATATTTCTTCAATTGCCGCCGAAGTTACAGTCTTGGTTGAGCCCACCCTGTCTCTTTTGACTCCCTGATTTATCTGCTTTACAATTGTCACACCAGCAATTTTTAGCGGATCCTTACTTAAAGTGAAATTCAAGGTTGTGGTCTCATCTGTTCCTATCCGGACTCCCTGCACTAATTGTTCTCCATAGCCTATGGATATACATCTGATATCATAAGCTCCCGGAGGTATGTTTATGATTATATATTGACCGTTATCATAAGCCTGGATCCCGGTCTCCAGTTGAACAATCAATATATTCGCTGGTACAGGATCTCCATCTTCGTCGCGTACCTTGCCTGCTAATTTTCCTGTCGTCCCCGCATTCAGCACCTGACTGATAAAAACGGCGAATATAAATATAAACAACATCTTCTTCTTCATCAAAATCCCCCTTAGTATATTGGATTTCTTCCATTGCACAAAAAAACTTTTTAAAGTATAATGTCAATTTAATTTTTTAGTCTTATATCTCATCTTCACTCATTATTACTTTTCTGACCTGCTACTTGAAAGGTTTCACGCCAGTAATTGCCAAACTTTTTCCCTTCCGGACTGATTATGAAACGAATCAACAATATTAGCAATATAAGAATTGCAGCTTTGACCAATAACCCCCCCCAAGTTGATGATCGCTTTTGACGCCTTTCCTCTTTGCGACGCTCTAATTCTTCTTTAAATACTTTCATCTCTCACTTATTAGCATTTCTTCCAAGCCTCGCTTAAACCATAATATTCCCTTCCGAATATTATCCATGCTGTTGGCATAAGAAAACCTGACAAACCCCTCTGCCTGGAAAGCACTGCCGGCTACCATCGCCAGATGATGCTGGCTTAATAAATACTGGCATAACTCTTCGCTATTGCTGATATCCTGTTGATTATTTTTTATATACCAACTCACATCTGCCATTATATAAAAAGCTCCCTGTGGCTTTGTACAACGGACATGAGGTACAGCATTTAAGCCTTCACACATAAAATCCCGACGCCTGGAAAATTCCTCCCGCATTCGTTCTACGCTGCCGTCATCTTCATTCAACGCAGTCACGCAGGCTTTTTGGGTTATTGAATTCACACATGATGTGGTATGGCTTTGTATTTCACTTGCCTTTTGCACAATCTCCTTTGGTCCTGCCATATAGCCAAGACGCCAACCGGTCATCGCATAAGCCTTAGATACTCCGTTTACCACTATTGTGCTTTTTTCCAACTCCTCCGATATTGATGCTATGGAAACGTGCTCCGCTCCATCATAGATCAGCTTCTCATATATCTCATCCGATAGTATTAATATCTCATGTTCCAGGCATACAGAACCGATTGCTTCCAATTCCTCTCGCGTATAAACCGTTCCTGTAGGATTATTAGGGCTGTTCAAAATTAACACTTTCGGATTGCTTAAGGTCTTGAGCTTAGTTGATAATTGTGCGGCTGTTATTTTAAAATTATTTTCCATGCTCGCTTCCAGTAATGTCGGATGTCCATCACATAACCAGACCTGGCTTTCATAACTCACCCAGCTTGGAGTTGGGATCACCACCTCATCCCGCGGATCACAGACTGCCAGTAACACATTTATCAATGAAGCTTTCGCTCCAGGACTGATAAGTATATTCTCCAGCTGATAATGTAAGCCATTATCCCGCTCAAACTTGCGGATGATCGCCTGCTTTAATTCCGGTATCCCGCCACTCGGCGTATAGCGCGTAAAATTCGCATCTATAGCTTGCTTTGCCGCTTCTTTGATATACTCTGGTGTGTTAAAATCCGGCTCGCCCACTCCAAAATTAATCACTTCTATGCCTTCTTTCATCATCTTTTTGGCTAAAGCAGATACTTTCAAGGTTGGTGATGGCTGCATGCAGCGGGCTCTGTGTGACAATCTTTTCTTCATAATTTTTCCTCTTTTACTTGTGATAATAATAGCACTATTGCCGCAGCATTTACAATGTTCTCCCACTCACATCCGCGGGATAGATCACAGATTGGGGCTGCCAGTCCCTGGATTATTGGTCCTATTATCTGGGCTTTAGCAAATTGCTCAACCAGTTTACAACCTATGTTGCTGCTCTGTATCTCAGGAAATATCAATATATTTGACCGTCCTGCCAAAGGACTGTTAGGGGCTTTGCGTTTGGCTACTTCAGGATCTATAGCTGCATCCAGTTGCAATTCTCCATCAAAATCAAAATCCACTTCCCGGTCTTCTAATATTTTTCGCGCCTGCCGGACTTTGGATACTAACTCATGTTCAGCACTGCCATGGGTAGAAAAACTCAATAACGTCACTCTTGGATCAATCCCCAGTAATAGCCTGCCGGTCTGAGCTGTCTGTATGGCGATATCAGCCAGTTGCTCTGCTGTCGGCACCGGCACCACCGCACAATCTGCAAATAAAAAGGTCGTGTCCTTACCGTGAAAATCAGGTATCACCACGATCAGCGAACTTGATACTGTGCTAAATCCCGGAGCTACTCCAACCACACGCAATGCCGCCTGCAATACGTCACCTGTTGTATTGACTGCCCCGGCTACCATGCCGTCTGCCTTGCCAAATTTCACCAGTAATGCCCCAAAATACAATGGTCTTGTTACTGCCTCGGAGGCTTCGTCATAAGTGATTCCTTTATTCTTGCGCTTCGCATAGTAATAACCTGCAAAAGCATCTATTTCATGATAGGTCACCGGATCTATGATCTTAGCTCCACTCACGTCAAAACCATCTAGCTTTGCCCGCGTGCGAACTTCGTCTGGCTTACCGACCAGAATTACCGACGCCATGCCCTGTTTTAATATCTCCTCTGCTGCCTGTAAGGTTCGGGCATCTCGAGATTCGGGCAATACTACTGTACCTGCTAAAGCCTTGGCTCTCGCCTTAAATTCCTTGAAGATTTCCATGTCTTCCTTCTATATATTTTTTTATTTTTTTTCTTCTACAACGATCAGGGCAAGATCCGCTACCAGCAGAAACTCCTCTCTGATCTTTTTTAATATATTGTA
This sequence comes from uncultured Candidatus Cloacimonadota bacterium, assembly GCA_964485055.1. GTDB lineage: Bacteria > Cloacimonadota > Cloacimonadia > Cloacimonadales > TCS61 > Stygibacter. The sequence goes on along the minus strand of CAZAHZ010000041.1, from coordinate 2,741 downwards.
CCGGTTAGTCCGTAATTCCTCATTTTCTACATTCACCAGCACTTCATCAAAAAATTTATTGATCCCCTCACTAAATCGCACCAGTTCTCCCATCATTTTCCCGTAGTCCCGTTCATTTCTCTCCAGCTTTTTTGTCAGGTTCAGGTAATCATAATATAATTCGAATTCCGCTACCTGTTCCAGCAATTCCTCATTTATTTCTCCAAATTCCTCACGCTCGCTGATGATATTGGATACTCGCTTAAATCCCAGTACAAGCTGGATAAAATCTTCCCGCTGACGGAATTTCTCCACCGCTCTCGCCCTTTTCAGTAAATCCGGTATGTTCCTTTTATCTATATGCATCACGCTTTCTATCACGTCATAGCCTATCCCTTCCTGCTTCAGTAGCCAGTTGATCCGCTGATGGAAAAATTCTTTCACTATTTCTATATTATTATTCTCTGTTTCCAGTTTATCCTTCAATAATGCAAAACTCTTCTCGATCACCCGCTCCAGATCAAGCTCCAGACCTTTACTGGCAATTATACTCACAATACCATTCGCTGCCCGGCGCAAGGCAAAGGGATCATTTGAGCCCGTGGACACCATTCCCACTCCCATTATTCCGCAGACTGTATCCAGTTTATCGGATAATGCCACGACCGTTCCGGTCACGCTTTCTGGTAATTCGTCATTCTGACCACGCGGCTGATAATGTTCATAGATCCCATTCGCCACATTTTCGTTTTCTCCGCTCACAATTGCATATTTCATCCCAATATATCCTTGCAACTTGGTGAATTCCTTCTCTCCCAGCATTTGAGTTACCAGGTCTGCTTTGCATAGCCAGGCACAGCGTAGCACTTCTGTCTTCTGCTCCTCAGATAATTGTAATTCTTCACTAATATACTCGCAGAGTGCTCTGATGCGTTCCGTTTTCTCCAGAAGATTACCCAAATCCTTTTGAAATAATACTTCCTCTAATTTCTCTACGTAACTTTCCAGTTTATGCTTTGTATCTTCCTGGTAATAAAATTCTGCATCCGCAAGTCTTGCTCGGATCACCTTCTCATTACCATGCCTGATGATTTCTCCATATTCCGGATTGCCATTATTGATAAATATGAATTTATTTGTTAATTCTCCGCTTTTTTCTCGTAAAGCAAAACATTTCTGATTCTGGCTTAATGTGGATATAATGATCTTCTCAGGTAATTTCAAATATTTCTCTTCATAGTTTCCCAAAGTAGCAGTCGGATATTCTACCAGATCAGTCACTGTCTCCAGCAGATGCTCATCTCTGATCACTTCTAATCCCGTCTCTTTTTCTATGGTTTCCAGTTGATCCTGAATCAATGCCCGGCGCTCTTCACGACTCGCTATCACTTCCACATTCTTCAGCTTCTCCGGATAATCCGCACTGCTCTCCAGTTCCTCAGGATTTACCAGCGTCCGATAGCGATTTCCATAACTCGTCTTGACTGACTTGATCCCGTTTACTTCCATCTCTATCAATTCGCTGCCATAAAGACTCACCAGCCACCGGACCGGTCGGGCAAACCACATCCTTGTAACACCCCAGCGCATTGTCTTGGGAAAATTCATGCTCTCTAGCGCGGTATATATCATCTGAGGTAATAATTCCGCCGTTAATTTCCCTTTCTTCTCAAGCCTGATGGCAATCTTTTCACCTTTATCCGTCTCTACCTTATATATATCTGCTTCACTCGCTCCCGCTCCTCTCAAGAATCCGGTTGCTGCTTTGGTTAAGTTTCCTTCCCCATCGTATGCTATCTGGACTGCTGGTCCGATCCGGTCTATTATCTCATCCCGCTGCTGACTCTCCAATCCCCTGATGCACAATCCAAATCTTCGCGGTGTACTGTATTCATCTATCTTCGCATATTCCAGACCTGCCTGATCCAGACCTGCTTTCACGCTATTGCTAAATTTCTCTAATGCCGGGTGTATATAGCCGGCAGGTATCTCCTCAACTCCCAGTTCAATCAGCATATCTTTTCGATGCATACAGCCTTCCATCTTTCTTTTATTAAGGAAATCAAAATTTTTACATCTTTCAGATATTGTCTATTAATTATTTCTACTCGCTGATTTCCCTCCGAAGAGACAGATAAACATTTTGCCACCCCATCAAACAATTAGCACTTCATTATACCTGTTATAGCACACTTTCAAGTTTTCTCGATATATCATGGTTAAATTCACTAGATTACATCCCAACGTGACATTACCCTTTAGAAGTAACTCGAGCGTCTCGATATGAGAAAACGCTAGTTTTCTACAAAAAATTTCCATCTGCCTAAATCATGCGTCAAAAGATAGCAAGTTTCGCAGCTAAGAACAAGAGTTTTGAACGGTATTCCGGGCAAGACTTTTGGGCAATTGGTGGAGAAGTGCCGATATTGCCGATCATATTTCCTTATTAAATTTGATGGCTTCTAAATTTTATTTGTCTTCTAAAATCTGTGGAAACAAAAGTTCCTGAAAGTTTAATGCTGGTTTACTATCCACATTTAAAAAAAGAGCCACATAGTAATTCGGGCATTCGCTCCGAAGAGCAGCTAACCGCTATATGGCAGTGACAATTTATAAAATAATTTGCTCTCATCTTATGTCAATTTTTTCCTAAAATAATCTCGCATCCCCCCCCCCCCCGGAAACCCAAAAATTTCTCCCCAACCCAAAAACCAACCCCATTTTTCTCCCTTTTTTTAGCCTGAATTCCACCTTTCTAATTT
>CAZAHZ010000040.1:0-16246 GCA_964485055.1 uncultured Candidatus Cloacimonadota bacterium | reverse complement strand
TGCTTTGGGCTGATGCGGATTCTGTCAGCTTTATGGGTGAGAATGATAATTATGCAGTGGTAGAAACCGTAGAGGGCGATCTGATCAGTTCCGGCAGATATTATTTTGGAGGTGGCTACATGATAAAGCGGGATGCCGAAGGGAACAGGATATGGGCAGTTCCTTATGAGGGGATTGGGGTATTTTCTATGGATACCACATCTGATGGGAATATTATCCTGGGTGGAAGAAGTGATTATAATCCTGCTTTAAGAAAAATCACACCGGATGCTGAAACAATCTGGACAAGCATAATTGATACTGATTCCGGTATTGCATTCTCAGTGACACAGGCAAGTGACGGCGGTTACCTGATGACAGGTGTAAATTATGGAGATAATGATATTCTTGTTATTAAAACAGATACTAATGGAGATTCTCTTTGGACAAGAACTTATGAAGGATTGGGTGGGAATGATCAAGGTAATTGTGTAATAAACACTAATAACGGAGATATACTATTGTGCGGATGGTTATTCAATGTAGATATTAATGAATATCATGCGTTATTATGGAAACTAGAACAATCAGGTAATACAGTATGGTGCAACATCTATAATGATTCTACAATATACTATTTTATTTCTGTTATACAATCTATTGATAGTAATTACGTAGCAAAATGTAACAAATTGACTAAAATTGATGAACAACAAAATATTATGTGGAATGAAGAAGTTACAGGATCACAAAATGCAATGGGAGATAGAAGCATACAGGAAATTGAAGATGGTGGTTTTGTTTGCGTTACAAGTAATCTTTGGACAATAATCATTAACAGAACTGATGAAAATGGACAAGTTGATAATGATGATAACACTTTGGAAATTCTTTCAACACAACTATATAATTTTCCTAATCCTTTCAATCCTGCTACTACGATTAATTATAACTTAGGATTAGGAGTACGTAATCCAAATCTGGAAATATATAATATCAAAGGGCAACGCGTAAACGAATTGAAAATTGATCCGCCTTCATTGTATTACGGCGCGACAGGAAATGAAGGATTAAGGACAGGTTCAGTGGTCTGGGATGGTAGTGGATTTGCGTCCGGGATATATTTTTACAGAATAAGAGGGGAGAATTATATTTCTGAGGCAAGGAAAATGATTCTGATGAAATAATCGGTAAGTCAATCCCGACTAATCGAGATGAACCGTACCCGGGATAGGAGTTTTGGACGAGCAGATGGTGGTTGTAACTGACCGCCCTCAAGTCGATCCGATGAGTACATCGTCTCAACTCGATAGCTGGATGGTGTAGAAAAAACTGTTACGAGAAGTCTTGTCCTGAGTACAGTCCAAAACTCCTGCTTAGCTGGGGGATAAAATGAATTGTCGCTATAATAAATATTGACAAGAAAATGGAGATTGTAAACATATGAACTATGATATGATGAATGACAAAATGGATAGGAGGAATATTATGCATAAAAACATCATTATCAGTGTAATTATAATAGTTATTACGGTCATTTCCTTAAAGGCGGAACCGACTTTTTTTAATAGTTATCCATATCGTGACCTTTTTGAAGATTATTTTGCATATTCTTATCGTGATGGTAGTTGTAATGTGATACCGGCAATAGGTGGAGGCTTCTTGTTAAACGCTTTCGTAACTCCTGGCTATGAGTTTTATTCAGAGCCTCAGAGCATGTTCTGGAAAATTTCGGAGGAAGGTGAGATGGAATGGCGGGTGCAGGATTCTTATACTTTTGGGACATATTTCGGATCAATAGTATCCAATGGAGTTGACAGGTATTATGCCATGCCTGGTCATGGAGGTGGATATTCATTTACCGGAATATTATATGTACTTGATGAATATTGCAATGTGATATCAACACATAACTACTGGGAAGAGGATTCGCTTCGGATTGAAATCAGCTCAATGCTCATTCTAAATGATGGTTTGATCATGGTAGGAATGTCTACTAATAATCCTTCTCCGTCATTAATGAAAACCGATTTTGATGGCAATATCATCTGGTATAAATGTGGCTATGACCTGATGATCAATGGAGAATATCCGCCAGAAATGAATACAATAATTCAAACATCAGATGGTGGATTTTTGACCTGTGGCTTCAGAAATTATAATCCGGGATTAGGATTCTTATTAAAATTCGATGCTGAAGGGGATACTCTTTGGACTGCAAAAAGAGAAAGTTCTAATTTTGCCAGTTTACTGGAATATGATGAAAATATTTTTTTCTCGTTCAGGTACACCGCAGATTTTTACCCAGGACATGGAATCTTGATGAAATTCGATAACAGTGGTAATTTACTAGAACAATATGACATTTTGACCTCAATTATGGATCAGTACAATTCTGTACGTATTTTAAAGAGTTACGATAATAATATCCTAATTATTTACAACGCTTTAGAGTGAGAAATTCATAAAGTGACTCCTACTGGTGAGATTTTGTGGAGCAGAAATTACCTGGATAATGGACCAGGATATCCGGATTGGATTGGTATAAAAGATAAAAAAGGATTTGAGCATGAAAATGGAGATATTATCTTTTGTGGAACAACAGACAGACAATGTCTCTTTCCTGAATTTGTGCTATTAAGAGTTGATGAGGAAGGTAATCTGGCGACAGATGAAAATGAAATTCCTACTGCTAATACTATATTAAGTAATTATCCTAATCCTTTTAATCCATCAACTACAATAATGTATGATCTTGGAGACTATACTGGTGAAGCAACGATAGAGATATATAATGTCAGAGGGCAACGCATATGTGAATTGAAAATTGATCCGCCTTCATCGTTTTACGGCGCGACAGGAAATGTAAAATGTAAAATTAATTCTATTGTCTGGGATGGCAGTGGATTTGCATCCGGGATATATTTTTATAGAATAAGAGGGGAAAATTATAGTTCTGAAACGCAAAAAATGATTCTGGTGAAATAATTCGGAGAAAAACATGGAATATAACTTGATAGACATTTTAAACTTTATATGTTAAATATAATTGAGTTTAAAATATTGGAGGATAAATGAAATCACAGATTATGAGATTGTTTTTAATAATAGTTGCACTATTTTCTGTTAGTCTATGGGGACAGGATACCTGGGTTAAAACATATACACCTTTTGAAGAGGAATGGGTTGAAGGTATAGGCTGGATAGAATTTGATGTAACCTATGACGTGGAAGATATTCTGGTAACCCAGGACGGAGGATTTTTAGTCAGTGGTGCCATTGACCGGACTATTGATGATGACCCACCTCACTGGTGGGATCATTGGGGATTTCTGATGAAAACAGACTGCGATGGTAATCTGCTTTGGGCTGATGCGGATTCTGTCAGCTTTATGGGTGAGAATGATAATTATGCGATAGTTGAAACGTCTGAAGGTGATTATATCAGCCTGGGTTATGCTTTATGGGGTGGAGGTTATATGATCAAGAGAGACTGCAATGGTAACAGACTATGGGATATTGAATACACGGATTTCGGGGCAAACTCCATGTACAAAACCAATGATGGGAATATTATCTTGGGAGGAGTAGTTTCCAGTAACATAGCCCTAAGAAAGATTGATAATGATGGTAACACAATCTGGACAAAATCACATGATTGCGGAACAACTACCATAGCCCAATCCATTACACAAACACAAAATAGTGATTATATATTAACCGGCACAATTTATTATTATGATGCTCCAAATAATATCATTGTCTTGAAAACAGATGCAAATGGAGATTCACTTTGGACAAGAACTTATGAAGGATTTGGATTTAATGACAAGGGAACTTGTATTATTGAAACTTTCGATAGTGACATTATAGTGGGCGGTTTTGTTCCAAATTATGAAGATTATTTAAGAGGATATATCTGGAAATTAGATCAATCAGGGAATACGTTATGGGATCATTATTATGAGGAGGGTCCTCTCTATTATATAATTTCTGCAATTCAGAGCAGTGATAATAGTTATGTATTGCAGGGTGGCAGATTAGTAAAAATAGATGAACAGCAAAATATATTATGGAATGAAGAAATATCAGGATCAAGTGCAGGTGAGGGAGATAGAAATTTACAGGAATTACCGGATGGGGGATTTGTATGTGTTAGTGATAATCTATGGAGAATTTACATTAACAGAACTGATGAAAATGGACAAGTAGATTCTGATGATAACACACTGGAAATTCTTTTAACAGAACTATATAATTTCCCTAATCCTTTCAATCCTGCTACTACGATAAATTATAACTTTGGATTAGGAGTACGTAATCCAATTATGGAAATATATAATATCAAGGGGCAGCGCGTAAGAGAATTGAATATCAAAAATGAAAAATTTAAAACTGTCTGGGATGGGTCAAATCAAACAGGGGCATCAGTAAGTAGCGGGGTATATTTCTACAGAATAAAAGGGGATAATTTTATTTCTGAGACAGAAAAAATGATTCTGATGAAATGATATCATACAGTCATCATGAATCAAAAAATATCAGGAGGAATAAGATGAAAAGAATTTTAGTATTACTTATTATCATTGTATTAACATTATGTTTATCAGCACAAGATTTTGCAGTAGATAGCACAAAAACAATGAGTGAAGACCATTTAGAAAGCATCCGTGAAGCGTTTTCACCAACAGGAAGCGATCCGGCAGCTCAACATTACTGGCAGTATTTTATTGATACGCCCTGTAGAAGTGATTCTACTGGCAGAGATGAGCCTACCAGAGAAGATAGCTGGGCTTTATCAATGTGTAAAGACTATTCAAAAGAAGCCATTTGGGGAGCAATCGGGCTTGATATGCCCCAAACAACACCGCCAACTGAACCATCTGACAAACTTGAAACAGTTAAAAGATTTTTGTTAGATCCCAATTATTCGGACTATCTGTCCTACGATTCACTCTGGGTAAACTTAGAAAGTTATGACTATTCGAGAGTAGTATCCAAAACAGCGATGATGGTAGATATGTTGTGGTATTATGTAAGTGAAGCTCAACGTGATTCATTATGTATCAAATTGGCGGTGATGGCAGATACTTTGCATTACCTGGCGGATAGATATGTTGATACCTGGGGCTTACGACCAAACAATAATGACAATTTACCGCAATATTTCTGTCCGATCGGTGCTTTTTGTTGTCTTGGATATATCGGATGTTTATATAATGATACTCCCTATGAGGACTATTTAGATGAAGATTATGTGGATTATGCCTTGGAGATGTTATTTGAATATCCCATACCGTATCTTGATGAATCGAAATACGGTTTTTTTGATTTTTTTACTTCAACCGCGGGATATATAAGTGAAGGATTGACCTATTTTGGATCAAATGTATTTGATGATGTAGATCTATTTATGACTGCTTACTTAAGGACAACAGGGATAAATCTGTATAATTCTGAGATAATAACCAATACGATATACAGGACATTTAATATGATAAAACCAGATATGTCGTTATTGACATTGGATGATTCATATTCACATTTAAATGATCAAAGCAGTTCATATAATTTTGCATCTGAAGTATTCATAAATGGTCTTTTTGAATATTATTATAATAATACAATAGGTGGCGAAATAGATAATCAGATCAGATGGTATTTCAGTCAATGGATGAATCATTATCCTAATTATGCTGGACCTCCATTAATGCATCACTACACATATTTTCGCCCTGTTTATTCCTATAATCCAAACAAAACAACAAGCATTTTTACTCCTCCTGGGACATTACCGGAACTAATAACTAATGGTTCATATTCGGACGAGGAGTTTACAGTTTTCAGAAGTCCAATATCCGATCAAGCTGATTTTGAGAACAGCATTCAGATGTATGTGAATTATGATAATTCATTAAGTCCGACTTATCATGAACATGGGGATCAGACCAGTTATCAATTATATGCTTATGGAAAGTACTTAATGGTAGATCCTGGATATAAAACAAATTCTTTTGCTAATTACGCAAGAAATGCTTTAGAATGGACTCGTAGTCCCTATGCTCATAGTCTAGTGATTGTAAATCCTGATTCTTTAAAGGAATATTTAAATCTTGCTCATCATTATAATGGAGATAGTTCTGTTCATGAGGATACTCTTATGAGTTATTATCAATTAAAGAAGAATGAGCCAAGGTATCGCAAACTAGTTGATCCCAGTAACCCACAGACCATATCTGCTCCCAATCCATCTTATAAGAGTTATTTCATTAAAAATAATGCTATGGAACATTTAAAAATCTATGTGGATTATGAAATATATCCCCACGAATCTGATGTAGTGAGAAATTATAGAAATTGTTACTTCTTTGAAAAAGAGTACTTCATCATTGTAGATGATGTTTCTCGTTTAGAGGGCACTTCTTCTGATACTCTCTGGAATCTACTTCATTTTAAGGAATATACTAATAACAGCAATTTAATCATGATATCAGATGATACATTCCTATTATCAGCAGGCTATAATGAGAGTGGAAGAGAAGTGAATTTATCCGGAGCTATAGGCGCATCCAGTCCATATTATATTGATGTAGATGATGGCATGCCGGTTGGTTATTATTATTGGAACTGGTCACATAATTATGAGCATAGCAGATTGAAAGCAGTAGTTACTGATACAGAAACAAAATATCTTACACTTCTCGTTCCGTCTGATAATCCGTCTAATATACCCTTATTACTTACTAATAATGGAACTGGTAAGTTCATTTTAAAATATGAAATGAATGATGGCTATGTATGTTATGCGGCAGTAAATAAAGATAATAATCAAATTGGATATTCGGAATATGATTTACAATTTATCACTTCTGCTGGTTTTCTCCTTGTTGAAACCAATTCAGATTGTTCAGAGATCAGGAAACTGATTCTTAATGGTGATAATTCAATTGAAGTGCATGATCCATTGACCGGATTTGATGATATAGTACTCTATGATTCGGAGTATGAAGCAGAAGAGGTGATGGCAGAATGGAATAATGAGGAATTGCATGTAACATTCAAAACCGATGAGAATGACAGACCGCAATATAGGATACTACGCTGCGGTATAGAGCCTGAGAATTTGTACTCCAAGACTGAATTCGGAACATACCAGCCCGGAACAGAACCTGGCGGAGAACGCGGTACGATCGAAGATAATATCTCTTATCTGGCATATGATGATGAATACTTTTATGTTAATTATGATTATGCTGACCTTGTAGCAGGTAATATGCTTACTGAAGATTTGACTATATATAAGGGTGTTTTTGATGGTATTACTATTCAGGATGTAGTTCAATTTGGTTGTGGTGAAATAGTATTACGTGATGAAATTTCCGTTTCCGAGAATGGCGAAATTGTTTTTCTTTCCGGATCTCATCCTCAATTAGCAGAAGATTTCCATTTGATTGTAGATGGTTTATTAACAGCGCCAGGAAATGAGGGAAATCATGTTGTTTTTGATAAATATCTGACTAATAACTGGTATAAGATTGAGATTACCGAAACAGGATTAGCCGAACTGGATTATTGTGAATTTCGAAATGCTCAATTTCCTTTGCACAGTATAGGAGGAATAATTGTTGAAAACTGTGAGTTTCTATTTAATGATCGGGGTATATATCTTAAGAATCCTACTCGTTATCAGATCAACAACTCCTATATTCATAATTGTGGGTTTTTCGGTATCTTGCTGATGAACAGTCATGAACCGATTTACCGGAGTGAGATCAAGTATAGTAAAATAACCGGAAATGATTATGGTTTATGGTTTTATAATGCTTCGGCGGTTGTTTTGAGCGATACGATATATGCCAATAAATATGCCGGTATTCTGGCAAATCGCGGGTCAAATCCTGTTGTTACATATTCCACGATAAGTTATACTCATTATGATGGAACTGATTATCCTGAGATAAAGATCAACGGCACATCTTATCCGGTAGTTGAAAAAATGTTTAATGATATAATATTCGGTAACAGCTACTCATTATATAATCAGGATGCTGTAACACTGGAATATTACTGTCGTGATTTGTGGTGGGGTACAACAATTGAGAATGATGTTGAGGATTCATTCTATCCTGGTAGCTGGGTGGTTAACTATCTTCCTATACACACTACTCCCTGGGTTGGCTATGATCCATTGGCAGGAGACGGTTTATTCAGCCTGGGCTTGATTGCAGAATCTGAGGGAGATTATGAGACAGCCAGTGAATATTACATGCAGAGCATAGCAGAAAATCCAGAAGGCTTAGAAGCAATCTGGTCTGTGAACAGATTAATAAACTGTCTTGAAACAGAAGCCGAATATATAGAATTGCAGGGATATTTTGCCGGGCTTATTTCTCAGTATCCGGAAACAAAATTGGCAGAAACAGCAATTTTGGAGAAAACTTTTTGTGATAGACTTCTGGGAGATTACCAGACAGCAATCAGCAATTATGAAGTTTTGCTGAATGATGAGTTAACTTTCATTGATTCTATTTATACGGAGCTTGATATCGTATATACATATCTGGAAGCTTCTTCAGGAGGAGACAGGGCTGTAAACATCAATTTCTCTAATTTAGAAAGACAATTGAACAGCATTGAACAGGCAAAAGAAAAAGAGAATAATCTATGGATTTTACTAAATAATCAGACGAAAGACGGAGGAATGTATTCACCCGAAATAACAGAGATTGAACTCTTTAATAATTATCCCAACCCATTCAATCCCGTAACAACGATAGCCTTTTCGTTGCCGGAAGAGGGTGAGATTGAGCTTTGTGTTTATAATGTTAAGGGTCAAAAAGTAAAAACACTAATTGCGAGTTACTTCGAGAGAGGAAAACACTCAATAATCTGGAATGGGGATGATGATAGCGGGAAATTGGCAGGATCAGGAGTTTATTTCTATAAACTCAATGTGAATGGAAAAACAACAGCGGTGAAGAAGTGTTTGCTATTAAAATAAAGAGACAAAGAACCACAAGTGAGAAGACAGTGTAGAGCTTATCCGCCAGCTTATTCTTAAAAGCAAGCAATCAGCATTTTGACCAGCCGCAGTTGGGGCATTTGAGGCAGCCTTCTTCGTGCTGGATGGAGCTGCCGCAATCGGGGCAGGTGCCACTCAATTTTCTGTGAATTACCGGTGTATCCGGAGTGGCAGTAGAACTAAGATTAATATTATTAACAGTTTCGAACTGGCTGAACATTTCGAGAGAACGGGCGACTGCATCGGCGCATGATGTGACCATTTCGCCTTTATTCCACATGGGAGAGGGGCAGCGGATAGCTTTGAGTTGCCGGGCAATGGCATCGCTGTCAATATTGGAGCGAAGACAGAGCGAAACGAGCCGGGCTATTGCTTCAAGCTGGGCTGAGGCGCAGCCTCCAACTTTTCCCATTGTGGTGAATAGTTCAAAAGGTCCTTCGCTGTCATAATTGATCGTGACATAGAGATGACCGCAGCCGGTTTCAATTTTACGGGTAATCCCCTGGGTAAATTCGGGACGCTGGCGCGGTTTGATCTGGGCAAGAGCAGGATCACTTTTTCCTTTTAGAGAAGAGCCGACATTAAGAACCTGGTTCTGGCGGCTGCCGTCACGATAGACGGTTATACCCTTGCAACCTAGTTCATAAGCCAGTTCGTAGGACATGCGAATATCTTCCACAGTGGCATTATTGGGGAAATTTATAGTTTTGGAGACGGCATTATCAACATATTCCTGGAAGGCAGCCTGCATCCTGATATGCCATTCGGGAGAAATGTCATGAGAAGTGACAAACACGTTCCTGATCTCAGCAGGGATTTCGGTCATATCCTGTATAGAGCCGGATTCGGCGACTTTCTCCATTAATTCTTCGCTATATATACCAGCCTTGCGGACAGCTTTATCGAAGAAGGAATTAACGTAGAGGAGTTTTTCGCCATCCATCACGTTTTTCACAAAAACCAGAGAGAATTGAGGTTCGATACCACTGGATGTATTGGCGATCATACTGATCGTACCGGTGGGAGCAATTGTAGTGGTGGTGGCATTTCTGATACCATTTTGGGTAATATCTCTGCTTATAGAATCCCAATCAAGCTTGCCTCCTCTGATCAAACCACCTTTTTCATAGATACTCCCTTTGAAATTGGGGAAAGGTCCTTTTAAGACAGCGAGTTCAAGGGATCGGAGCTTACTATGGAAATCAATAAACTCCATGATCTCAGTGGCGAGTTCAATGGCGGGGTCACTGTTGTAGGGGATATTCAGTTGATAGAGCAGATCAGACCAGCCCATAATACCGAGACCGATCTTGCGGTTAAGCTTAACAGTGCGATCTATTTCAGGCAACGGGAATTGAGAAACATCAATAACATCATCGAGGAAATCAACGCAATCATAAACAACCTGCTGGAGTTCAACCCAGTTGATCCTGCCCTGATTATAGAAGAGAGCCAGATTAATAGAGCCGAGGTTACAGGCTTCATTAGGCAGCAGGGGCTGTTCACCGCAGGGATTTGTGGACTCGATTTGACCAGATTGAGGAGTGGGATTAAATTTATTGATGCGGTCGAGAAAGATAACTCCGGGTTCGCCATTCTTATAAGCCATCTCCACGATCAGGTTAAAAACTTCGACAGCTTTAACTTTCTGCCTGATCTCATTGGAATGAGGCGAGATAAGGTCAAAATCGGCATCATCGTGAACAGCCTGCATGAATTTTTCCGTGATGCCCACCGAAATATTGAAATTTGTCAATTCGTTGATATCTTCCTTGCAGGTGATGAAATCGAGGATATCAGGATGGTCAATATTCAGGATAGCCATATTAGCCCCACGGCGAGTACCACCCTGCTTGACAGCATCTGTGGCAGAATTGAACACACGCAGAAAACTGAGAGGACCTGATGAGATACCATTAGTGGATCGGACACGGGCATTTTGTTCTCGCAGGTGACTGAAGCTAAAGCCTGTGCCTCCGCCGGATTTATGGATAAGGGCAGCATTTTTGATACTTTCAAAAATACCTTCGATGCTGTCTTTTACGGGCAGGACAAAGCAGGCAGAAAGCTGCTGAAGATCATTGCCGGCATTCATCAGTGTAGGCGAATTCGGCAGAAAATAACCGGAGTCCAGCAGGCGTGAATAGCGTTGAATTTTTTCCGGATCACCGGCAGCGATATTAGTAGCGACACGCTGGACGAGTTCCTGCCAGTTTTCAATAGTATTACCTTCAGCATCTTTGCAAAAATAACGTCTTTCCAGAACCTTAAGAGAATTATCACTAATATACATAAGAACCATCCATTCTTCTATTATTTTTGGGAAACCGCCCTTTTGAAGTGAGATTGCTCACTCATTTTCAGGTCTGCGATTTGATGTTAAAATTCCGGCAGGGGTTCAGTTGTCAAACCAAATTTCGCAGAGATGCTGATAGAGCAGGAAAAATCTTGACCGGATCGCAAAAAGAAATGTTAAGGGACAAAAGAGAAATCAGGAGAAATAGTTGAGAAATATTGCCCGGATAATTTTACTTTTCATTTTATTTTCGATAACAACCCTGTCAGGCGAAGAGAAAGTAATTTTAAAAGTGTTTTCACTTCCTGATCCCAAGGCGACAGATGCTTTTAACCGGGCGGATATGGAAGTGATCAAGGCATTCAAGAAAAAGTATCCCTGGATCGAGCTGCGTTCATTTTCCGGTATTCAGATCGAGAATATGGAGCTTGATGCAGGACCATTGATGGCAATTGCCGGAGGAGTATCACCGGACGTGATCTATGTAAATTTCCGGCAGTCGGACACCTATATCCAGAATGACTTTTTGTATCCTCTGGACGAATTTCTGGCACACCAGAGTGAAGAAGAGATTGCCTGGCGGGTAGAAAAGCCTGTATTTCCCGTGATCCGGCGCAAGAAACTGGGCGATGAAACTGAGCGGATATGGTGTCTGCCTTATGAAACCCTGGTTCGGGTATTAATGTACCGCAAAGACCTTTTTCACCGGGTGGGATTAGACCCGGAAAAGCCGCCGCAGGACTGGGATGAACTGATGGATTATGCCCGCAGGCTGACTATGCCTTCAGAAGGAATATATGGTCTTTTCCTGGCATCCGGACCTGAGATGGCTTATGACTGGATCACGTACTTATGGTCAGCCGGGGGAGATGCTGTGCTGCAAGATCCTGAGACTGAGGAATGGTATGCCTCTTTTAACAGTGAAGCCGGCGTTTCGGCAATGGAATTTTACCTGAAAATGATTACCACGCCGTGGATTGATGCCGAAGGTAATAAGCAGCAAGGCTATGTGATACGCGAGGGAGACTGGGGCAGGATGTGGGACGAAGGCAAGATCGGGATGCGGATGGTATATATGGATCAGCGCAATCTGGGTGGACAGATAGACCCGAATCTTTATGGCGCAGCTCCTCCGCCCAGAGGACCCACAGGTTTACGCGGGTCAGAGATAAATTCGCGGATGATGGGAATATTTTCACAGGCTGGCGAGACAAACAACGCCGGATTAGGAGACCGTGATCCGAAACGTGTGAAAGAAGCCGCCTGGAATTATATCTGGTTTTATGATTCGGAAGAAGCCCGGCAGATACGGATGAAGGTGATGATCGAAGCCGGTTATGGCAAGATGCAGAATCCTATTTATTTGCGACGGTATGGATATGAAGAATATCTCAAATATATCCCCGCAGGCTGGCTGGAAACCTTTGAAGAAGCTGTAGCTAACGGAAAACCGGAACCTTACGGGCATAACTGTCAGAAAATATATTATTACATGACTTACCCGATTGAACGATGCATCTCACTGGAACAGGAAGGAAAACTGGGAGAAACGCAATCAGAGAAGCGGGAAAACATCAGTAATATACTGGATGCCGGCGTGCAGCGAACTAATGAAAAGATGATCGGAAAAGTCAGCGACAGTGAACGCCGGAAACGTAATAGTATTGCCTTTCTGGCTGCGATCTTTATTTTCCTCGTATTTGGCGTCTCTCTGGTGAAAGTCTGGAATATCTTTACACCTAAAACAAGTATTCAATCAAAGTCAGAATTGCATAAACGCAGCCACTTCTGGGCATGGGTGATGATAATACCGGCACTGGGTTCGATCATACTCTGGAAATATGTGCCGATGCTGATGGGCTCGGTGATGGCATTTCAGGATTATCAGATCGTAGGTGACTCGCAGTTCATAGGTTTACAGAATTTTGCTGATGTCTTATTTGATCCGGTCTGGTGGGCATCTCTGGGCAAGACGCTTTATTACATGTTCCTGTCTTTATCGCTGGGATTTTTCCCGCCCATAATCCTGGCAATCATGCTGCAGGAAGTCTCTCGTGGCAAACTGATCTACCGCGTGATCTATTATCTGCCGGCAGTGATCAGTGGAGTGATCGTGATCTATCTCTGGAAATTGCTCTATGACCCTTCCGATGCCGGCGGTTTCAACCAGATATTATTAATGCTGGGCATGGAAAAGAGCCGCTGGATACGCGATGAAAATCTGGCAATGCTCTGCTGCATACTGCCCACGATCTGGGCAGGAGTGGGACCCGGTTGCCTGATTTATCTGGCAGCTTTGAAGGGGATACCGGACGAAAACTATGAAGCGGCTGATATTGACGGAGCTAATTTCTTCCATAAAATCCGCTTTATTGTGCTTCCCAGTCTAAAGGCTCTGATCATTATCCAGTTTATTGCAGCCTTTATTGCATCCAGTCAGCAAAGCGGATTTATACTCGTAATGACCTTTGGCGGACCAAATGAAGCTACTCGCGTGGCGAACCTTCTTATCTTTGAAAAAGCCTATCTGTTCCTGAAATTCGGTATAGCCACCACCATGGCATGGATGCTGGGCATGATGATGATGGGCTTCACGGTGCTGCAACTACGACGGCTCAATAAAATGGAATTCAAGACAGCCTCGGCTGAATGAAAGGGATGCCGGAATGCCGATCATAGGGAAAGTAGGACGTAAAACAGGCAAAGTCAGATTGTTAAATCTGCTGATCCATCTCATCCTGCTGGCGGGTGCTGTCACCATGATCTATCCCTTTATGGTGATGATCTCTGCCTCCTTCAAAAGCAATGTTGACGCTCAGACTTTTTCCGTGTATCCGCAATATTTCTTTGATGATAATATGCTCTACCGCAAATATATCGAAGCAAGAATGAATGAGCTCGGAGATAGACTGGGTGAACAATACAAAAACCGGGCGATCAGTTTTACTTTAGTGGAAAAACCAGAGAATGCTGTCCCTGAAATTTATGATGACTGGTCAGAATACCTACAGGCAAATTATATAAAACACGGAATATTTGATTATTATATCTCGGAGCAGTACGGCAGGGGGATATATCCACGTAATGAGCGGAAATTCCGCAGTTTTATGAAAAAGAAATCTGATAACAGCCTGACAAAACTGAACCAGCTATATCAGACATCAACCTTAACCTGGGAAGAAGTGAGGCTGGAAGAATCAGGCATCACGGGACGTAATTTTACCGGAGACTATACAGGTTTTCTGATTGAATATGAAGATTTCCGCCGGCAATTACCCTTGTGGCAACGCTTGTATGCCAGCCTGGACGGCAATTTTATCAATTCGGAATTAAAACCTGCTTTCCGCAATGATCTAAGGGAATTAAATGCGACGCTCGGTACGAATTATGTAAACTGGGACGAGATCAAACTTACTAAAAACCTGCCTGTTGGTGCCCTGCAGTCTTACTGGATTAACTATGTTAAAGAGCGGTGTAATATTCATCATCTCAAGCTGAAACCGGTTGCCGGTTCAGACTGGCGGAAGTACCTGAAAGAAAAATATGAAACCATTACACTTCTGAATAAGACCTGGAAAACCCAATACCCTGATTTTGATGCTTTGGATATTCCCGCAGATCTGCCCCGCAGCGGAGCGCTACCCGTTGATTACACCTTTTTTATTGAGACGATTGCCAAACCCGAATGGCTGGAAATTGTCTCCGTGGAATTTGACTACCGCAGATGGCTGACAGAAAAATATAAAGATATTTCTCTGCTTAATGAACGCTATGCTCGGGGCTATCACGATTTTGACCTTATTGAACTACCCTTGAGTCGACCCGGATATAACCTGGTAATAGAAGATGACTGGAGAGAATATATTCGTGAATTTGCTGAACCATCCTCTATCAGATTATTGCCTTTAAGCCAGCAGCAGTTCTTGAACTATATGACGGATAAATTCCCCAATGCTTTCGGAGAGCTTGATCCGGAAAGGTTTAATGAAAATTATAATACTGATTACAGGGAAGCGATAAATATTTATCCACCGGCGAAGCTGCCGGAAAATCAGGATTATCAGAAGGACTGGCTGCATTTTGTTCGCTACCTCGCTGATTCCAGGTTTCTGCAGCTTACTGCTGCTGAACAGACAGGCTGGCACGATTATCTGAAGCAG
The DNA here is from genome assembly GCA_964485055.1 of uncultured Candidatus Cloacimonadota bacterium. Taxonomy (GTDB): domain Bacteria; phylum Cloacimonadota; class Cloacimonadia; order Cloacimonadales; family TCS61; genus Stygibacter. The sequence goes on along the minus strand of CAZAHZ010000040.1, from coordinate 789 downwards.
AAATATCAGGACATCTCCGAATTAAATAAGGCATGGCATCTTAATTACCAGAACTTTGAAAATGTGTCCATTGACCATTTTCAAATTGACTATTCCATTTACAAAGAGCATAAAACAAATATATTCCGGGAATTCTTCCAGCGTAATTATGTGATGGTGCTGGATGAAATGCTTTATAATGGCAGGGCAATTCTGAATACGCTGATTTATTGCTTTCTGGCTATTATTTCAGCTTTGATCGTTAATCCCCTGGCAGCGTATGCCATGAGTAGATATAAGCTACGGGCATCATATAAGATCATACTTGTCTTAATGTTAACCATGGCATTCCCCGCTATGGTCATGGGAATTCCCAACTTTTTGATCATGAAACGGCTGGGCATGTTGAACACGTTCTGGGCATTAATCCTCCCGGGCTTAGCCGATGGATACTTTATCTTCCTGCTTAAGGGTTTCTTTGATTCCCTGCCGAAAGAGTTATTTGAAAGTGCTACTCTGGATGGGGCAAATGAATGGACTATTTTCTGGCGCATCGCCATGTCGCTCTCTAAACCGATCATGGCGGTTATTGCTCTGAGTGCCTTTAATAATGCCTACAGGAACTTCATGTTTGCCTTCATCGTCTGCCAGGATAAATCCATGTGGACAATGATGGTAAATATCTATCAAATGATGCAGCGCACCAGTGCCGGAGTCGGCTTTGCTGCCCTGGTGGTCGCTTCCATTCCCACTTTTGCCGTCTTTGTCTTCTTCCAGAATATAATTATCCGAGGCATAGTAGTCCCCACC
>CAZAHZ010000039.1:2337-16441 GCA_964485055.1 uncultured Candidatus Cloacimonadota bacterium | reverse complement strand
CTGAAAATGAATATTATACTACGGAGTCAAAGGAATTTAACTTAGAATCAGGAGAGTATAGGAAGATTACATTAACTGCCGTACCTGAATTTGGAAATCTGGAAATAGTTTCAGAACCAGAAAAAAATCTAAATGTGTATATTAATAATAGAGAGGTGGGAATAACTCCATTAAAACTTGATAAATTTGCTCTGGGTGAATATGAAATCAGGGCTGAAAATGAATATTATACTACGGAGTCAAAGGAATTTAACTTAGAATCAGGAGATTATAGGAAGATTACATTAACCGCTATTCCTAAATTTGGTAATTTGGAAATAGTTTCAGATCCAGAAAAAAATCTAAATGTGTATATTAATAATAGAGAGATGGGAATAACACCATTAAAACTTGATAAATTTGCTCTGGGTGAATATGAAATTAGAGCAGAAAATGAATATTATACTACAAAGTCGGAGAAATTAAACGTAGATTCTGGAGATTATAGGAAAATTACATTAACTGCTATTCCTAAATTTGGTAATTTGGAAATAGTTACAGACCCAGAAAAAAATCTAAATGTGTACATTAATAATAGAGAGATGGGGAAAACTCCTTTGATACTTGAAAAATTTGCTCCGGGTGAATATGAAATTAGAGCAGAAAATAAATATTATACAACGGAGTCAGAGAAATTAAACTTAAAATCTGGAGAGTATAGGAAGATTACGTTAACAGCAGTAGCTGAATATGGAAGATTAGAAATTGTATCAGTACCCGAAGTTAATTTTGCAGTATTTATAAATGAAAAAAACGTGGGTAAAACACCTATAACTCTGGATCGGCAATTGAAAGGTGAATATTTAATACGGGGTAATCATGAACTATATAAAACTCCAGAAAGGAAAGTGAAGCTGAAATCAGATACAATAGAGCGGATCGTATTAGAGGCGGAACAGAATTTTGGTACGTTGAATATAAAGACTTCAACTGGTGCTAGTGTATATCTTAATACGCAATTATTAGTTGAATTGATTGGTTTGAAGCTATCTCCGCAAACCTTGAATTTAAGAGCGGAATTGGCAAAACATAGGTCAGTTGAAAAAAAAGATATAGTTAAGTCAGGTGATGTACTGGAAATTGAGCTTTATCCTGAACCATTGACTGGGACTATATTAGTAAATCCTGAGCCTGGTGATGCTAAAATAATCCTGATAGGTGATCGCGAGGAATATTTTGAGAATATTGGTATCTGCAGGTTTTCTGACATTCCAATAGGAAAATACAAGCTAGAAGTTTCTCATCCACAATATCTTCCTTATGAAGAAACTATTGATCTGGCTGAAAATGACAGAAAAAAGATTGAAGCTAATCTTGTAAAAGCAGAATTACGATTTTCAGTTGATATACCAGAAGAATTGAGGGGTGAACTTGAAATAGAATTATATGATGATAAGATGCAGCAGGTGAATCTTTACAAAATAAATGAAGATTATCTGGTTGATAAAGCAGGATTTTATAGTTTGAGTATTCTGAAGGGTAAAAATAAAATTTATCAGAAAGCAATTCAGATAACAAGTTCTAACAAGCCAGAAATTAAACCTTATTTTAGAAGATATGAAACACCATCTATGGGAAGTAGGCTATATCTCAATAAAAAACTCACTGACGGGGGGAAACACCTTGTACTGGCGAGTGATGATAAAATTAATAATGTGAAGATCATGATACCGGGATATGCTGGATTTTGCCGAGAAGATACTTTAAAAAAGAATTATTCAGCTCAAACGCTTGAATTAGGTAAGGACTATTATAAAAGGCTTTATGGTATAGGATTAATTGATGATAGAAATGCAATATTTTATGGAATAAAATTTACATATTTATACCCCCCAATGTATAAGGATTTTTATGGAATAGCTATTGGTTTTGGAAATATTGAATTTCCTGATGTTTCTGGTTACTTTGGCATTGCATTAGGCGGTCTAGGTCTTCAAGAATATAATTTTAATGGAATAGCAATAGGTGGAGGATTTGCTTTTGCTGATAACAATTTTAACGGAATAGCAATAGGTGGACTTATTGTAGGTTGTAATAATGTTTTTAATGGAATAGCTATAAGTGGACTTGGGGCAGGTGCTGGTAATAATTTTAAGGGAATTTCTATTGGCACAATTAATTTAACACTAAAAAGACACACAGGTATACAGATTGGATTTTATAATCAAGCAGGAAGTTTAAAGGGTGTTCAGCTAGGTGCAATCAATTATACTGAAAGTTTGCAGGGAATACAGATAGGTGCATTAAACGTTGTGAAAGACGGATCAGGGGGAGCATTGCCATTTTTCCCAATTATCAATGTGCATTTTTAGATAATGTAATTTATGAACATGATGAAATAATTTAATAAAAGATAGGAGATAATAGATGAAGAGATTTTTGATATTGATTTCTATATTAATAGTTGTTAGCTGTTTACTGGCGATATATGAAAGCGAATTAATGAGAAGTGATGATTATATCTGGGGTCGGGGTGAAGATGAGGATTATGGAGTGGCGGAGCGGGAGGCTCTTAAGAATCTTAGTGAGCAGATATCAGTTACTGTGGAAAGCAGTTTTATGCGTCAGGTGGAGGAAATAAATAAAACTGATAAAACCGGAAAAGAGAAAGTGGAATTGAATGAGTATACGGCTCGGATTGTTAATACTTATACAGGTTCATTTTTGAAGGAGACGGAAAAGCTGGTGAAGTTTGATGAGGATGCGAATAAATACAGGATTTATAAGTATATAAAGCGTAGTGAAAAAGACAGGCTGTTTGCCAGCAGAAGGCAGAGGGCAGAGGAGTTTTTGCGTCGGGGCAGACGAAATCGGGAGCTATTGAATATTAATCGGGCATTACTGGATTTTTATAGTGGACTTTTATTGATTACGAGTCATCCTGGTCAGGATACGATCAAGGTTTATGAGGATTGTGAAGAGAAAAATCTGCTGCTGCTGCTTGATCAGGAATTATCTGAAACTTTGGGAAGTATAAGTTTTGAACCTGGCAGTGTGCGAACATTGGGCGAATATAAGCGGATAAATGTGCAGGCATATTATCAGGGAGCAAAGATCAGTAATCTGCAATACTGCTATTTTGACGGCAATGATCAGATAGAAGGAAATATTCAGGATGGGATTGGGACTATTGATCTGTTGAGTTCTTTTTACGAAGCAGCAGAAGAGATACGGGTAAAAATTGATTACGGTAAGGGTAGCAACCAGCAGAATAAACTTATGGACCCTGAGCTGAAGGCATTAAGTGGATTTATCTATACTACGGATTATGTTAATCAGAAGAAGATAGAGATACCGGGCAAGGCGAAAGGGAAGCTGGCAAAGATAAAATTTGAAGAAGCTAAGGAATTCAGGGCAGAAGCAAAACTGGCGAGAGGGGAAAAGAAAAGCTTGAAGAACATCATGGATGAAGTGATAGAGAGTTTGCGGAAAAACGAGTATCAGGGAGTGCGGGAATACTTTACAGAAAGTGGTTATGAGCAGTTCCGCAAGCTGACTGAATATGGCGAGATCAGTTTGTATGAAGAGAATTTCACTATTCAGTATCTGAATCTGGGTCATCAGGTGCAGGTGCGTTCTGTGCCGGTGGTGTATAAACTGGATGATGTTAATAAGAAAGTGGTAGTGGAAAAGCTTTGCTTTATCTGTGAAGATGGCAAGATCAGTTGGGTGAATTTTGCTTTGGAAGACAGCTATATAAGTAATGCTATCGAGCGGAATGAGACTTCAGAAGATTTGCAGGAAAGGCTTTTGGGAATCAATTTCATGGAGTATTACAAGACTATTTTCAATACGCAGGAAGCGGATTTGATTGCTGATATCTTTGCTGATAGTGCTCAGATTTTTGTGGGTTATGTGAAGCGGACAGAAGAGGTGCCAGCAAATTTGCAGCGGGAATTGAGCAGTAAACTGGAGAATAATATGGAAATGAAGAAATACAGCAAAGAAGAATATATAACGAGATTAAAGGATTATGTGTTTGCCAATAACAAATATATCAACATCCAGTTTCGCGATGCAGATCTGATCAGACGCAGCAGTGCACGACCTATCTATGCTATTCAGATGCACCAGGACTATTATTCTACTACCTATTCTGATCAGGGTTACCTGCTATTATTTGTGGATTATAGCGTGAAGAGTGAGCCTAAGATATTTTTCCGTTACTGGCAGGAGGAAAAGATCGGGCAGGACAGCTTGCGAGCGATCAAGCCGGGTGATGTGAAGTGGTGATTTTTATAATTTTGAATTTTTAGTTTTGAATTTTGAATTGACCTTTGGCTGGATTCTCAGATATTTGGTTTGTATATGGAGTAATAATGGAATTTCATGAAATCATATTATCAAGACATAGCGTACGTGATTTTGCTGATGAGCCGATCGAGGTGGAGAAGCTGGAGATTATCCTGGAAGCGGGGAGGCTGGCGCCTTCGGCTCAGAATAAGCAGTGCTGGCGTTATATCGTGCTGCAGGATAAGGAAAACATCAAGCGGTTTGCACGGCATATCGGACTTTTGGGGACGGTTAATTTTTTTATTGCTCAAGCTCCGGTGGTGATAGTTGCCTGTGCTGATTCGCGGCGTTCGGCGAAGATCAATGGTCAGGAATATTACCTGGTGGATACCGCTATCTCTTTTCAGCAGATGATGCTGGCAGCCTGGAGTCTGGGGATTGGCAGTTGCTGGCTGGCAGCTTTTAATGAAGGCAGTGTGCGTAAATACCTGGAAATCCCCGATAATATCAGGGTAGTGGGTATAAGTCCTTTTGGTTATCCTAAGGAGAAGAAAAGTCTGTATGGGGCAGCGGTAAAGAGTTTTGCCGGCAGTAGCAGACGGCTTGATAGATCACAAATTATAACAAATGAAAAATGGAAGTTTTAACTATGAAAAGAATTTTATTTTTAGTTATTTTAGTATTACTATTCAATGTTGTTTTGGCGGAAACTTTTACCGATCAGGATAGAATGGTGCTGGATAGTGTCCTTAAGCGGAGTGGATTAACGTTGAATTCGCTTAATTTCCTCAAAGACTGGTCGAGTGGAACGCGGTTTAAAATCCCGGAAATGGTGAAAATACTCAATAATCCGCTGGAATGTCCGGTTTTTGTAGATGAACTGGCAGTAAATATGGAAACGCGTCAGCGGGAAGACCTGCTTTTTCAGGTGATGCCGGTGCTTGCCTGGGAGACTGAGTTTGATTATCGGGAATTATACCGGCAGAAGACAAAGGAATTTGAATATGACTATATCTGCGATGTAAATGGAATTGAGGGATTATTCGGGTACGTGGAAAAGGTTTGGGACGAGTGCGAAGAGCAGCGGAAACTGGCATTTGCCGGATGCGACAGCGATGATCTATTGCTTTGGCAATACCTGGCAACGAGTTTATGGAGCGAACCTGAAGATTCGCTGGAATATAACGCTTATTACGAGAAATATAATATCGCAGAGCCGGAAAGCGTGGAATCCGACACATTAATTTCGCTGATAGCAAAGATTGATCTGGCAGCTTTATTTCAGGCAGCGATCATAAATAGAGCCGGATTTAATATTTTGAATAATTATCTTTCGGATCAGATAATTGCAGTGGATAAAGCGCGTGAATATCAGTCAAAATACGGGTTAATGCGGATCGGAAGCTCACACGCAGATCTAACGGAAAAGAATTATGCCTTTCTCTTTGATCCTGCCGGAAATGATACCTATCTGGGTAGGATAGAGACGAACTGGCAGAGTCAACCCTATTTCTGGCATCTTGACCTTCAGGGAGATGATTATTATCACAGCGAAGAATTAGCAGGATTGATTAGTGCCAAAGGCGGGATAGGCATATTGTATGACGCCAGCGGGGATGATGTATATTCGGGGAAAGATTATTCGGTTTCTGCAGTCTGGGGTTATGCTGAATTATGGGATAACAGCGGAAATGATACATATAATTTTGGACTTCACAGTGCCGGAGCTGCGACATTTGGTATTTGTCTTCTGGTAGATGAGGAAGGCAGCGACAGTTACCGCGTGACGCAGTATGGAGAAGGATTTGGCAGCACGCTGGGATTTGGAGCAATTATAGATTACCAGGGTTTTGACAATTATTATGCCGGGGGCAAATATATGCATGTACCGCTAGCTCCGCTGGATTACAGATCACTATCGCAGGGCTTTGGTTTTGGCATGCGTCCCGATCTGGCAGGGGGGATAGGGATGATTTATGACGAAGACGGCAATGATAATTATACCGGCGGAGTATATTCCCAGGCAGTTGCCTATTGGTATGCTTTGGGAATTATTTATGATAAACAGGGCTATGACTACTATGATTCAGTTTATTATCCCCAGGGCAGCGGGATACATCTTGCCTGCGGTTTTTTATATGACGGAGCCGGTGAAGACCATTACTACAGCAAGCACGGACCAGGTCAGGGAGCTGCTCATGACTGGGCAGTAGGCTTTTTGATAGACCGCTCCGGCAATGATCATTATTCCGTGGAAGGTGGTAATGGCGTGGCTTTGACCAATTCGGTCACAATATTTCTGGATGGCTCAGGAGATGATAATTACCAGCGGCAACTGGAAGATAACTATGGATTTAGCCGTCCAGCCCGTGGTACTGGCGGGATCGGTATCTTCCTGGATACCGGAGGAAATGATAAATATCCCGTGGAAGTTTGCGCCAATGATCGTTACTGGTCTCGTGGTTATTACGGTATCGGGCTTGACACTCTGCTGGTAACTGAAGAGAAAGAAATAACCAAAATGAATGAAGAACAGGCAGCCGAAGTGGACAGTTTGGCAGCAATAAAAGAAATCTGGGAACTGGCTTCGGGTTGGGCTGTAGGCAGCAATCAACAAACTGTAAAGCGAGCTGGAAAGGTGCTTCTGAGTAGATCGGAAGAAGCAGCTAAATATATAGCCGAAAATGAATTGGGTACAAAAAGTGGATTAGGCTACAGGGCACTCAGTGAATTCAATAAGAATTGCGATAAACTGACACCATACATAATAACCGAACTCAGCAATGAAGACAGTCTGGTGGCAAAACAATGCATCAGCTTGATCGGAGAATTAAAAGACTCCACTTATATTGAACTCTATAAACCATTCCTTGAAAATGATAAATATACCAACAACGTGCTGGGAGCACTGAGTGAGATCAATTGTGCGGAAAGCGTGAATATTCTCCTTGGTTACCGGGAGTCTAAAAATGAGAAAAGAAGAGTGATAGTAGCCCGCAGTCTGCAGGCAATAGACAGAAAAGAAAGCGAAGCTGCTTTCCTGGAAATGGGAAATGATGAGTCCTTTATCATCCAGACCATGATCAAAATTTACCTGGATGAGAAGAATAAAAAACAATCAGACTAAATATGCAGAAAAGAAGAAAGACTAAGATTATTCGCTTAGGTAAGGTTGGAATTGGTGGAGAAAATCCCATCATCATCCAATCCATGACCAATACCACGACCGCAGATGCAAAAGCAACCATCAGGCAAATAGAAAGATTACAGACAGCCGGATGCGAGATCATCCGCGTTACCGTTAATAATCAGGAAGCAGCTCAGGCATTACCTCAAATAATACGATCAATCTCAATTCCGCTGGTTGCCGATATACATTTCGATCACAAACTGGCAATTGCTGCGATTGAGGCTGGAGTTGATGGCTTGCGCCTTAATCCCGGCAATATTGGCAGCATTCACAGAGTGCAGGAAGTGGTGTCAGCAGCCCGGCAGCGAAATGTGCCTATCCGCATCGGAGTAAATAGCGGTTCAATGGATAAGGACATTCTTCGTCGCTATGGTATGACAGCCACAGCACTGGTGGAAAGTGCGCTTCAGCATGTTCATATCCTGGAGCAGATAGGTTATGAAGAGATCAAGATTTCCGTGAAAGCCTCGAATATTCCATTGATGCTTGCCAGTTACAGAATGCTGACTGATAAGGTGGATTATCCTTTGCATCTGGGCGTAACCGAAGCTGGAACCAGGATGCGGGGTACTATCAAGTCAGCAATCGGCATCGGAATACTGCTGGAAGAGGGGATAGGCGATACTATTCGCGTCAGTCTCACTTCTGATCCTGTAGATGAAATTCTGGTAGCCCGGCAGATCTTGCAGGCACTGGGATTGCGGAAGGGATTGGAAATCATCTCCTGTCCCACTTGTGGCAGAACAGAGATTGATCTGGTCTCCATTGCTGAAGAGGTTGAAAAAGCTTTGGCAGAATTCAACGATCTTGATCTGAAAATAGCCGTGATGGGTTGTATTGTCAATGGACCAGGCGAAGCCAAGGAAGCCGATTTCGGTATTGCCGGAGGTAAAGGCGAGGGCTTACTATTCTGCAAAGGTGAAATAGTCAGGAAAGTAGCCGAAGCTGACCTGGTCAGCGAACTGGTAAGCCTGATCCGCTCTAATATTTGAAGTAATGAAATTTAATTTTATTATATTTTTTCTGCTTTCATTTATACTTCTGCAGTCAATGGTTATCGTGGAACTGGAATTCAAGGGAAACCAGATATTCAGTACTGATGAAATAAAAGCTGTGATGATCTCCTATCAAGGAATGGAATATGACCAGCAGACCATTCTGGAAGATGCCAGCAGGATAGCGGAGCTTTATCAGCGGAAGGGGTATTATCTGGCAAAGGTGATGATACCGGAAGTGATCCCGCTCTCTCAAACTGAAATAAGAGCCATAATCACGATTGAGGAAGGCAATGATCTAACAATTGGAAAAGTAGATTTTACTGGAAATAATTATATCACTACCGAGAAACTGCTGACTGATATTAAAGCACAAATACTATTCCTGCGCGATTTACCGGGCTATCGCCGTGAACTTGTGGATTACTATAACGAAAACAGCTTTTATTTTGCTCAGGTTGAGATCGAAAATATCACCCTTAATCAGCAAGGTTCAGTTGACCTGGGGTTGAAAATCTCCGAAGGTGCTTATTGCCGGTTTAAGCATAGTCTTATCCGCGGAAACCTGGTAACCAGAAATAAAACCATCCTCCAGCTTGGCAGACTTTATAATCGAGAAAATCTTACGCCCTTGCAGATAAAGCAGGCAGAAAGAAATCTCCTTGCGCGTCCTTACATCAAATCCTGCCAGATCATCCCTCTGAACAGCAGCACTTTGCTTTATGACATTGAAGAAGGCAATATGACAGCTTTTTCCGGTTTGATCGGTTATGATAACGGCAGAGATAGTGAAGGCAGATTTACCGGTTATATTGATGTAAATTTTGAAAACCTCTGGGGTACTGACCGCAGTGTCGGATTTTTCTGGGAAAACCGTCAGGAACAGCATTCTGCTATAGAACTCAATTATCATGAAAGTGGCTGGGATTATCCACTGGGAGCCGATATTAGTCTTTATCGCGAGGAAATGGACAGCACCTGGATTGAAGTCAGTTACGAATTGGAATTCTACTGGTTTGACCTGTTTAACAGAGCGGGAATTTATCTGGAACGCCAGAATGTCTATGCAGGTTCACAACGACCGGTTATTATTGACGAAACTGAGTTTGATAAAACCGGTGTATTCTGGAATTACACTACACTTGACCATCCTCGTAATCCCCAGTCAGGCTACGCTTATTCTCTTAAATATTATTATATCTGGAGCAGGACATTAGTACAGCATTCCGGCAGGCAGGCTGCTGAAATGCAGTATCAAAAAATTTTCCCGCTGACCGGTCGCTGGGTATTCTGCTCTAAGATCAATTTTAATGTTATCGAGAACCACGGATTAACAAAATTTGACAAATTTGAGGCTGGTGGTGCAAATAGCATCAGGGGATTTCTAGAAAAACAGTTCTCCGGCTACAGAGCCGGTTGGCTTAATCTGGAATTCCGTTATATTTTAAATAAAGAGGCAAGGTTATCGCTAAATGCTGATCTTGGAAATATCGAAAACATGAAAACCGGAAATGAAACTATTTACAGTATTGGCTGTGGTTTACGAACCACGACGCCTATAGGACAATTATCGCTTGATTTTGCTGTGCCCAACGATCGGAATGGCTTCAAAAATCCCCTTGAAGGTATTCTGCATTTCGGGCTGGAAACAAGGTTTTAATTTAGTTATGAAATTATTTTGCACGCACTTTGAATTAAAAGAGATGTTTTATGCTAATTATTAAAAAAGGAGGAATGATGGAAAAACACTCGAGTATGAGAGTCGGTGTTTATGTGGATGTCTCGAATATTGCTCAAAATGGTGGATACGGGATGCAGTATGACATACTGCGGTTATTTGCCTGCCGTAATAATGGCGTGGCTATCAGGTTAAATGCCTACGTCGCTTTTGATGAAGAACAGGCAAAAAATAATTTTGAATATCGCCATAAATCACTCAGTTTTCATTCGGTTCTCCGAGATTTTGGTTATAAAGTGATAGTTAAACCTGTCAGGTGGTTCACAGACGAGCACGGCACCAGGTTTGGCAAGGCAAATGCCGATCTTGATATGGCAGTGGATGCCCTGCTTCAATCCGAAAGGCTGGATAGTGTTTTATTGATTACGGGTGATGGTGATTTTGTCCAGGTTGTCCGCGCTTTACAGAATAAAGGCTGCCGCGTAGAAGCACTTGCTTTCAAAAATGTTGCTCACACTTTGCGTAATGAAACCGATATGTTCACTTCCGGCTATCTAGTCCCGGGTTTATTACCCATAATCAATGCTGAAACCGATAAACGTATTGAAAGAGGTATCTGCTATTCCTATCATCCTGATAAAAAATTCGGTTTTCTCCGTTTTATGAAAAAACTGGATGGTCATCTCTGGATCACGGATTCCCGTAAGGATGAGTCGCCTTATGAAACCGCTTTTGTCCATTCTTCGCAGTTTCCTGCTGATCTTGACTGGAATTCTTTGCCCAGCAGAGAATTGATCTTTGAATTTGAATTACGCTGGATCATGGAAAAAAACGGCTGGCAGGCTGAAAATCTTAAACTGGTCTATTCGTATAGGTAATGAATAAAACTTATTGCCTGATTGATATTGGAACTAATAACGTTTTATTGCTGCTGGCGGAAATCCAGGCTGATGGTTTCCGAGTTCTAAAACGACTGAATAGAATTTCGGCACTCGGTGCCGGGATGAAAGCCGGAATACTTCAATCTGATGGAATTTTCAGAACCCAAAAAATTCTCGAAGAATATATTCAGATTGCACATGATCATAATACCTGTCCGGTCTTGATCGGCACCAGTGCCCTCAGAGAAGCCGAAAACAATTATATCCTCCGCAAATGGCTCAGTGAAAATTACGATTTATATTTAAACCTCATTACCGGAAGTGAAGAAGCCAGGTTAAATGGTCTTGCCAATATTAATGAATTCAAGGATGCAGAGCTTCTGCTCTTCGATATCGGAGGGGGCAGCACGGAATTTACTCTCATTAAAAATAAAAAAATCTCCTCGTGTGTTTCTATTGGTCTCGGTATCAGAAAAATGTATAACGAATTTAGTGATGATGCCTGCCATCAGACTGAATATATAAGGAACCTCCTGAACTCATTGACGATCAAAATACCACCATCAGCAATTTTAATCGGTATAGGAGGCACTGTTACCACGCTTGCTGCCTTGCTCCAGAGAATAGTTTTGTACGATGAAAGTTCAGTACACAAATATAAAATTTTAGCTTCTCAACTGGATATTCTCTTGGATAGAATACAAGATTCCCCGGAAAACGAAATTATTGATCTTATCCCCTTTAATCCCACAAACAAAGCCCTTCTTCTCACTGGTGGTCTGATCGTGAGAGAAATCATTGCCCATTTTTCTGTCTTAGATTTCTTTGTCTCTAACCGGACTTGGCAGTATGGTGTATTGTCGGAAATAATAACCGGGAGATATAAAGTATGAAAGAAAATATTCGTCAGGTGCTCGATGTAAAGCTGGTAGTGGAATATTTACATATTTGGTTGCAATACAGATAAACTTAACCATTTATTATGAGAATCAAGCTCATAGTTTATGCTAAAGATTGAGCTATATTAATATTGACTTATTTTGGAATAATAATAATATGATTTCCGAGGTAATATGAGATATTTTGAATTCAGTGTGGATGTTGTAAGTAAAATTTTGGAGGAATTAGAATCTGCTCAAAAGTTTATTAAAATTGCTATCTTTCAAATCCACTCAGATAAATTATTTGATCTTTTAGAGAAGAAACTACAACAAGATATTAAGATAGATATAATTACTTTACCTTATGACAGCATTAATGAGCAGAAAAGAGATGAAGTAACTAAAAGGTTTAAAAAAATAGCCAAACTTGGTGCAAATCTGCATTTCTGCAGATGGAATGTAGGAAATCCTGAAAAGACTTCGATGGCATCAGGCAAGTGGTATTCATATCATGGTAAGTTTATTGTTACTGATAGATCAGCCATTATTATGAGTGCAAATTTCACAATAGCAAATGAATTAGATGCTTTCTTGATAATTAGAGATGAGCCATTGGCAATTGAAAATTTTAACCGAAAATTTGAAGAGATGTTAGATTTGTTTATAACAGAGAAAAATGGATTTCAAGGAGAAATCAGAAATAGAATATTGAATACTGGTATAATGGAAATAGAAAATGTGCTCGAGCAACCAGGCACAATACAATCCGATGTTAATATTGATAATTGGGTTAAGCATTATCCAGTAGATTTATGCCCTGATGAATTAAATTTAAAAGAAGGATTATTCATTTCGCCCTTCGATATCAAAGGTAGAAGTATCTACAAAAGAATTATTAATGAAGCTGAAAAATACATCTATATCTCTGCTGAAAGTTTTACAGATATTGAATTTGGATTTTTCTTAAACGAAATAGCGATAGGTAAAAATATTAGTATAACAATAATTTGTGGTTCAACAAGTGCTGACTTCGGAGATAGGATTCAGAAATTATATAGAAGTTTAATAGCTGCAGAAATTAATTTATATACTACCGAAAACGACTTACATGCCAAATTGATCATCACTGATAAGCATCTTTTGATTAGTTCAATTAATTTAAATAAAATGAACCTTGGTTTCAATAAAACAAAAAAATACTGGAGACAAAATACTGAAACAATATATATTACAAGTGATAAAGCGATAATTGATGATGCAAAGATGAATTTTGGTAACCAATTAAGTAATTGTATATCAATGGAAAAGAAATTAGCTGTTAAACTCACAAACGAAACTTCTACAATCTGTAATAAAATATTTAAATTCAGAGTTAGTAAAGAATATAAACAACTTTTTGTTGAGTTTATCTTAGATAAAGAAATACAAATTAAAAGAGATACTTATAAATTTGCTAAAATAACAAAAAAACTAATGACTCATTATAGAATTTCTATTGCCGATATAAGAATTTTCGTGATGGCATCAATTCTTCTCCACTTATCGGAAAGGAAATACTCAATAACAGAAATTATGTCAAAGCTTAAATACTACCAAGAAAGTACTGAAATAGATGTAATATTAATTGAATTACGGGAATCAGAATTCATTGAGCTTGAGAGAAATTACTACAAAATCAATATAGAGTCTTTATTTTAAGAAGGAATTAATGATAACTGAAATTATAAATAATGATTGTTTAGATTTTCTAAATACAACTGACCATTGCTTTGATTTGACCTATTTTGATCCACCATTTAATCAAAATAAGAAATATGAAAGCCATAACGATAATATGGAAACTGATAAATATTGGAACTGGATGAAAGATATCTGCGAAATGGTATATAAAAAGACTAGTCCTGGTGGGGCAATTTACTTTATGCAGAGAGAAAAGAATGTTAAAGAAGTAATGGCAGTTTTAGAAGCTACTAACTGGACTTTCCAAAACTTAATAATCTGGAAAAAGAAAACATCTGCTGTTCCGGCGAGTAATAGATTTGGTAAACACTACCAGGTTATTGTTTTTGCTACTAAAGGCAAAAGACCAAGGGTTTTCAATAAACTTAGAATTGATCCTCCTTTATTAGTTACTGAAAAGCATAAAAGACCTAATGGCATGTATGTAACTGATATTTGGGATGATATACGTGAATTGACTTCAGGGT
>CAZAHZ010000039.1:0-2327 GCA_964485055.1 uncultured Candidatus Cloacimonadota bacterium | reverse complement strand
TAATAGTAATCAGAGTTCAGTTCGATGACCAGATTGACTTCAGGGTATTTTGCCGGGGAAGAACCCTTAAGGATTGCAAGTGGTGAAAGACTGCATAAGCAGCAATCACCTCTACTACTATTATTAAGGATAATTTTGTCATCTTCAAAGCCTGGTGATTTTATATTTGATCCCTTTTCAGGTACAGGCACAACAAGTATTGTTTCTTTGCAATTAAACAGAAACTCTATTGGTATTGAAAAAGACAACGTATATTATGAATATATCTTAGCCAGAATTAAAAATTTCCGAAGTGTTGATAGAATTGATAAGTTTAAAAATGATTATCGATACACAAAAGACATCGAGAATATTTGGGGATTCTCTAAGTTTATTGAGAATTACCAACCAGATCAATCTAGTATTTTTGATATAATTTACACTAAGTAATATCATTACATACCTTTTGACACTATCAGAAAATATAGTTTTCTGCTGAAAAAAAGAGAAATCATTGCCCGTTTTTCTGCTTTCGATTTCTTTGTCTCTGACCGGACATGGCAGTACGGCGTACTAAGTGAAATCATTACCGGGGGATTTAAAGTATGAAAGAAAATATTCGTCAGGTGCTCGATGTAAAAGGACATAAGATCGGAGGTGACTGGTTTACCACCATTGCTGGTCCCTGCACAATTGAAAACTATGATGATCTTTACAGGGTTGTCAATCACCTGAAAGCTTTAGGTATCAGGTTCTTTCGCGGCGGTGCTTATAAAATGAGGACTTCGCCTTATTCCTTTCAGGGGCTTGGAGAAGAAGGTGTCAAGATCATTAAACGCGTGGCGGACGAACTGGGGATGGTCTCCGTTTCCGAAATTGTCTCCGTGGAAGATATCAAGTTGATGGCGGAATACATAGATATTTTACAGGTGGGAACCAGGAATATGCAGAATTACCGCCTTCTGGAAAGACTCGGTGCAATTGACAATCCGGTTATCTTAAAAAGAGGCATGTCCAGTACTTATGATGAATGGTTGCTGGCGGCTGAGCATATCAAAGCTGCCGGGAATGATCGCATCATCCTTTGTGAACGCGGTATCAGAACCTTTGATAATAAATATACACGAAATACCCTTGATATCTCCGCCGTGAGCATCTGTCAGCAATTATGCCCTTATCCTCTGATAATTGATCCTTCCCATAGTGGTGGCAGACGAAATCTGGTCAGACCACTTTCCTGGGCTGCTGCTGCTGCCGGGGCTGACGGTATTATGCTCGAAACTCATTTCCAGCCGGACAGCACGATTTGTGATAGTGAACAAACTATTGGTTTTGACGAACTTGAGATCATTATCAGCAAACTACCCGAACTGGCTACCTTATGGAATAAAAAAATTCAGAGGAATTAATGAAAAAAATATTACTCCTTTGCCTAATCTTTTGCCTGACTTTTACCGCTTTCGCCAAACCTGTCCGTCTGAAGTTCGGAATCTGCGACTATAGCCCTCTGCTCAAAGAATTTAATACTAAAAACGGGATATATCGCCTGAATGGCAGGTTAGACATTCTCAAACTCTCTTCCCGACTCGGTCTCGGCACTGCTTTAAATCTAAGCTTCAAAAGCGATAATCACGATGTTGATTATTATAATAATTATGATTTTTACGCTCATAATCTTTATGGTAATAAATCTAAGGACGGAAAGTATATTGTCTATGGTGTACTCGCGGGAATGAGATTCAACAAAGTTAAAACTAAAAGTTCGGAATATTACGATAAAGTCACTTATACTTTTTCCAGTTTTTTGCTCGGTGCAATGGTCTCTCGGAATGACTGGGGTTTGGATATCATGTGCTCTCAAAATCAGCAGAATGAATGGAAATTTGATTTTACCACCAAATATCAGTTTGCCCAAAAATATTATCTGGAAGCTGCTTATTGTTTCACGGGTCCCGTCAAAGAAATTGAGGAAGATTTCTCTATCACCTTT
Organism: uncultured Candidatus Cloacimonadota bacterium; assembly: GCA_964485055.1. Lineage (GTDB taxonomy): Bacteria > Cloacimonadota > Cloacimonadia > Cloacimonadales > TCS61 > Stygibacter. The sequence goes on along the minus strand of CAZAHZ010000039.1, from coordinate 358 downwards.
GGGATGGAATTTTTTAGTAAATAATGACTGTTCCCAAGATATAGTCAAAGCTGCTCTTTCCTTTAATTCTCCCAACCAGCTTCCCCGTGATCTCTGGCTTCTGCCCATAGCATCTGATTTATATCCAGACGCAGTCAAATTTCTGCTCGATAATTATTCAAATGATTTCACTTCACTGGATTATTTTTAATCCTCCTTTACAATATGTGAACTAACATCCCCCTGTTTTTCTTAAAGCTTTTGTGTTATCTTGAATTAATAACTGACCAGATAAGTTGGACTTGCACCGCTGACGGTACACCGTAAGTTCAACCTTCGCCCAAGGCTACGGCACGATCTGCGAGGGGCGAGGGCAACG
>CAZAHZ010000038.1:0-16502 GCA_964485055.1 uncultured Candidatus Cloacimonadota bacterium | reverse complement strand
TGACTTAGTAATCTAAAATTGCATTTTTAGCTTTTTTTTGGTGAAAGATGGGCTAAAATATTTACTGCTGAAAATGGCGAAGCCTGTGGTTTCTGGGCAGATATTGTCAGATACATTGCCAAAGAGGAAAATTGGGAAATTGAATGGATACATGGCAATTGGGATCAATGTCTGCAGCGTTTGGAAACTGGTGAAATAGATATGATGGTTGATGTTGCCTATACTCCCGAAAGGGCAAAGATATTCACATTTCAGAAAGAAACAACTCTCTTAAGCTGGTCAAGAATGTACACCAGAAAGGGTACTTATCTTCAAACTATTTTTGACCTGGAAGGGAAAAAAATTGCTGGCTTAAAAGGAAGTTATAATCTCGACGGACCTGAAGGTTTAAAAGACATGCTAACCAAATTTAATATAAATTGTGAAATCATTGAGATGAAGAGCTATGCTGTGGTTTTTGAAGCTTTGGACCAGGACAGAGTGTTTGCTGGAGTTACTAATAAGGATTTCGGATCAAGGTTTGAAAATGAATATAGTGTTGAAAGAACTCCTATAATATTCCAGCCTGCCAGCCTGCTTTTTGCCTTTCCCTTAAATTCTGAGTTTACACCTGAATTGATAAAAAAAATTGATAATTATGTAATAAAATTAAAGGAAAATAAAGATTCGATCTATTACACTTCATTAGACAAATATTTGGGCGGATTAAAAAACATTACAATTTTTCCGTTCTGGTTAAAAGTCACGATTGCTGTCATTTTATCAGTTATATTGATTTTCATGTTTTTCATCTGGATTTTAAAATACGAAGTAAATCAGAAAACTCAGGAACTCCGGTTATATATCTACAAGCTGAAAAAAGCTGAGGAGAATTTAATAAATTACCGTGATCAATTAGAGATTTTAGTAGAAAACCGTACGGTTGAACTGAAAAGTGTAAATACGGAATTACAGATAGCAAATCTTCGCCTGGAAGAAGCAAGCAAGCTAAAAAGCCAGTTCCTGGCAAATATGAGCCATGAACTACGTTCACCTCTTAATTCCATAATTGGCTTTACGGGTATCATGATCCAGGGCTTGTCGGGAGAACTGAACGAAGAACAAAAAAAACAATTAGGCATGGTTTATGAAAGTGCCAGGCATCTATTGAGCTTGATCAACGATATTCTGGATCTTTCAAAAATTGAAGCAGGTAAGATCAAAATATTTTTTGAAGATATGGAAATTTCTACGCTTATCAGTATGGTCTATAAAATGATCTCACCCCTGGCGGAAGAAAAAGGACTAATTATAAAAACAGAACTCGCAGGAAATCTGCCTGAGGTTATCTGCAATGATCGCAACAGAATAAAGCAGGTTCTGATCAATCTTGTCGCTAATTCTATTAAATTCACCGAAAAGGGAGAAATTACTATTGCCGGCAATTTCCTGGAAGATGAAAATGCAATCCTGTTTTCTGTTCAAGATACCGGCATTGGAATAAAAGAAGAAGATCAGGAAACTATATTCGAGGAATTTACTCAACTCGAAACAGTAAAAAAGACTAAGCCGGAAGGAACCGGGCTGGGGCTGGCTATTTCCCAAAAACTGGTGAGAATGATGGGCGGCAAAATCTGGGTGGAGAGTCAATTTGGGAAAGGAGCAAAATTTTATTTCACTATTCCGATAACATTTACTCAAGAGAAAAATGAATCTCTCTTAGACCCCGGTAAAAAATTGATCTTAACTATTGATGATGAAGTTCAATCACAGGAAATTCTCAAAACATATCTGACCGAAGCCGGATATCAGGTGATGCAGGCTTACAATTTTCAGGATTCCATGAAACTGGCATGTAAATATAACCCTTTTGCCATTACTCTGGATATGGTCATGCCAGGTAAAGACGGCTGGGAAATTCTGGAGCAGCTCAAATTGAACCAGCTTACTAAAAATATTCCGGTCATCTGCATTTCCATTCTTGATAATCGTGAACTGGGTATATCGCTGGGTGCAGTGGAATACCTGGTTAAGCCAATAAACAGCGAGCAACTCTTAAGCGAATTACAAAGGCTGGAAAAACAATTTCAAATTCAGAATATCCTTATAATTGATGATAACCATAAAGATGTCACTCTTTTAAATGAATATCTTAAAGAATACAAAAACTATAAGTTAACTAATGCCTACAGCGGAGCTGAAGGACTTAGGAAAATTAAAGGTCAAATACCTGATCTGATCATTCTTGACTTAATGATGCCCGATATGGATGGTTTTGAAGTTATCAGGCATTTAAAAGACCAGGATGAAACAAAAAATATTCCCACGATAATCGTGTCTGCCAAGGTTTTGGATAAGGATGAACAGAATTTCTTAAACACTAAAATAGAAGGTATTATTCATAAAGGGGAATTTAAGCGGGAAAAACTCCTGAATGACATTGTGAGTTTTATAAAAAGAATTGAAAAAACACGAGAAGTTTAATGAAAAAAAGAATTCTGGTTGTTGAAGATAACAGCAAAAATCTTTATCTGGTAAAATTTATCTTGCAAAAAGCAGGATACCTGGTAATTGAAGCAGTAAATGGTAAAGAAGGTTATGAAATGGCTAAAGCAGAATTACCGGACATGATCCTGATGGATATGCAATTACCGGTTATGAACGGTTATGAGGCAACTGCTCTGATAAAAGCCGATGAAAATACCAGAAATATTCCAGTCATCGCACTCACTGCCTACGCCATGAAAGGTGATCGTGAAAAAACGATAGAAGCCGGATGTGATGATTATCTGGAAAAACCTATCAATCCCGAAAATTTCGCTGCTGTAATTCAAAACCTGTTTATTAAATTTACTCACTCTGGAGGTGAATAATGAATATTTTAATCGTTGATGACAAACTGGAAAACCGTTATCTCTTAGATACATTACTGAAAGGAAATGGCTTTCAGGTTACTTTAGCGGACAATGGTCTGGAGGCTCTCAAGAAACTGAAAACAAAGAAATTCGAGTTGATCATTTCCGATATTCTTATGCCGGAGATGGATGGCTATCAATTCTGTCTTGAATGTAAAAAGAATAGAAAACTTAACCGTATTCCTTTTGTTTTTTATACTGCCACTTATACTGACCAGAAAGACGAAGAATTTGCTTTGCGCCTGGGTGCTGACAAATTTATCAGGAAACCGGTTGAACCTGATAAATTCGTAGATATTATCCGTGAAGTGATCAGAGATACTGAAACAGGAAAAAAGATTCATAGAAAAGCAAGCTTAAAACCTGAAGTTGAAGTCCTGAAAAATTATAGCCAGCGACTGGTAGAGAAGCTGGAAAAAAAGATGCTCGATCTGGAGAAATCAGAACATAAATACCATGCACTTTGCGATAATGTAAGTGATTTTATTTTCTCCCTTGATGGAGAGGATCGCTTCGATATGTTCAATAACAGAATTGAAATTTGGGATTATACCCAGGAAGACATTAAAGGAAAACATTTTACTGATATTCTCACCCCTGCCAGTGGGGATATTTTCCAAAAAAGTATTCATCAGTTCAAGGAAAGCAATACAGCTATCCAGCAACAATTTGAACTTGAGTTCATTAATAAGAACGGTTCTATATCCATCGGTGAAGTAAGTATATCCTCTTGTTTCGATGATCAGAAATACCTTGGTTTATTTGGCGTTGTTCGAGATATGACTAAGCATTTACAGCAGGAAAAGGAATATAAGCAATTGATTGATGGCATGAACGATACTGTCTTTGTAATTGATTTTGAGAGTAAATTTATTGAAGTAAATAAGTCTGCCGTTGAAATTCTTGGTTATACCAGAGAAGAATTACTAACCTTGGGTCCAATAGATATAGACCCGCATTTGAGTGCAGATGATATTAAGAAACTGATTAATGGAATGAAGTCAGACGATTTACAGGTCTTCGAGACAAAGCACAGAAAAAAAGATGGAAGTATCATACCTATTGAGATCAGTTCCAGTCTTGTTACATATCAGGGAAAAAAGGTGATTTTAAGCGTCGCACGTGATAATACTAAACGTTTTTTTGCTGAAGAAGAATTACGCAAATATCGCGAACATCTGGAAGAACTGGTGAAAGAACGGACAAACGAACTGGAGGAGAAAAACAAGCAGTTAATGGAATTCAATAAACTTTTCATAGGTCGTGAATTCCGCATTAAAGAGCTTAGGGATAAAGTTAAGGAACTGGAAGAAAAATTATCAAATGCTGGTATCAGGCTTAATTAGCACGGGCGTGACTGAATTTACCCCAACTTCTTGGTCAAAAATTCATGGGCATTATATAGCCGGTAATATTCTCCCTTCGTAGCCAGCACCTCTTCATGGTATCCCTGTTCGATTATTGATCCTTCCTTGAGTACAAGTATTTCATCCGCTTTCTGCACCGTGGTCAGCCGATGAGCAATAATAAAGGTGGTGCGGTTTCTGGCGAGTTTATTGATTGCCTGCTGGATTTTAACTTCCGCTTCGTTATCAAGTGCCGAAATTGCCTCATCCAGTAACAGAATGGGAGCATTTTTTAATATTGCTCTGGCAATGGCAAGCCGCTGTCTTTGACTTCCTGATAACACAATTCCTCTCTCTCCCAGTGGTGTATCGTAACCATTGGGAAACTGTCTGATAAATTCTTCCGCATTTGCCATCTGCGCCGCTTCTTCCACTTCCCTGTCGCTGGCGCCTATCCGACCATAACGGATATTTTCGCGTATCGTTCCCCAGAATAGAAAGCCTTCCTGCATTACGAGTGAGATATTCCGCCGCAGCCAGTAGATCTGCAGATCTTTTATATTTGTCCCATCCAGCAGTATTCTGCCTGCCATGGGATCATAAAACCTCATCAAAAGGTTAAATACCGTTGTTTTCCCGCTCCCGCTAGCTCCCACCAGTGCAACAGTTCTTCCCGGTGAGATGCTGAAATGTAAATCTTTCAAGGCTGCCTTGTTTGTTCCTTCATAATAAAAAGTGACATTCTCAAATTGAAAAGCTCCTTCTGCGGCTAATTTAGGAATAAGAGGAAAAGGACTTTCAGACGGTTGTTACGCCAGATAAAAGCTCCCATCCGGAAAAGATAAAGTCCTGCCAGAACCAGCGCACTTTTTGCCAATGCCTCAAAATTTCCCTCTGGTATATAGACATCTATAATATCCCGAAAAAATCGCGGTAACAGCGTCTGTATCCATACTATCACCAGCATCATCGCCAGTGCTATGGAAAGATATTTCCAGTAAGGCTGCGTGGATTTCACATATCGCAGAAAATAACTGCTCTGCTTTGACATTTTCTTTCCCGCCTCTTTTTGTTATCAATTGTTTTTTTGTGATGACCTGCCTATTCTGGCAACTATTTTCGATAATTTATCTGGCATCCCCCCGAAATTTTAAAAAATATCTCCTCTAACGTACGGGCAGACCCATGTGTCTGCCCTTATATAAACTGAATCGCAGCTATATAATAAGATAGCTTAGAAACATGCAAGAGGGCAGACACATGGGTCTGCCCCTACATCTTGTGGCGGCATAACTATCTGTGTAATATAACAATATCTATATGGCTGATATAAAACAGGGGGATACATGTCTTCGATAATTTATGCCCATTCTAAAAAAAAGATTTGACAATAAAACGGCGATTTAGTTATTTACACCATGAGTGTAATAGATGTGGTATAAGTTGTTAAATATGTTAGGAGGATTGTGATGAAAACAAACTGGACTAAAGTCTGGGCGGAAAGACGTACCAGATACACAAATGTCGGAAGACATTAAACATCATTGTGTTAGAATGATATGATAGTAAATCGGAAAGAACGGGAATATCAGTTACGGCGAGAACTGATAATTGATGTAGCAGAGCAGCTTTTCTATGAGCAGGGCTATGAAAATGTCACGCTTGGAGACATCGCCAAAGCTGCTGATTACACTAAAAAGACACTTTATTCGTATATCACGGGCAAAGACGAACTCTATCTTGAGGTCTATTGCCGTGGTCTGGAAAAACGTCGCACCTTCATTGAAGAAGGGATGAAAGACGCAGAAACCGGCTTAGATAAGATCAAGGCTCTGGGAACAGCATACTTTAAATTCTTTGAACAGAATCCACAAATGCTGCTCCTGGTTCAGTATTTTGACTATCGTGGCATCGAATACGACAAAGTGGAAAAGGAAGTCGCGGATAAATTTGTTAATATCAATCAAGAAGCTAATATGCAGCATCTGGCAGCCTTCAAACTGGGAATAGATGATGGCTCTATCAATCCGTCTATCCAGCCGGAAATTGTTTACAGCCAGTTTATTTTTTGCCTGAGAACCATTACGCATAACGCCATCTGGGGCAATAAATACCTGGAAACACCAGAACAGAAGGAATTCTTTACCCAGGAATATTTTCAATATTTTCTCAATTTCTTTCTGCGGGGAATTTCAGCCCAGCCAGGGGAAATTATAAAATTCAACTATCCGCCGGACGCGGAAAAAAAATAAGGAGTAAATATGGTCTCGAAACTCAAAGACAAGCTTGTGAGTATCTGTGAAGAATTCACTGATCTCAAATTCGTTTTCCATTTGAAAAAATGGCAGACCGACTTTTTGCGATTCTATCAGAGTCAGACTAATTATAATATTTCCAAAAGCTCTCTGACCCTGAGAACAACTATACACAAGGGAAAAAGATCTTATGACTTTTCACTCTTCAGTCCCACTGAAGAAGCCCTCCGTGAAAAAATCAGCGAAGTGGAAAAATTCATTGATGATTTACCGGAAGACCCTGATTTTGTTGATATCGAAGATAATCTCGATAAAACTGCCGAATTAGAAAAAAAGGATAACCGCCTCCTGGTTGATCTCGATAAAAAAATCGAAATCCTTAAACATCTGGCTAAAGCCGTTGAACCTCTTAATTACAAAATTTATGGCACTTTTATCTGCAACTACAACGACCTCTATATTATTAACAGCAATGGCGTAAATAAACATGAAATGAATTCCCCCATCTCCCTCGAAGTTAAAGCTGTTAATCAAAAAACCGAAGTTACTGTTCTGGAAACTTATGGTGGCGAAGATTTCCGAAGCTTCAATCTGGCAGATTTCACGGACAGTCTGGTTAATAAAGCAGAAGCCGGTAATAATGAAATTGTGGATATGGAACCTGGTATATATCCAGTTATTCTGGCTCCCCGCTGCATTGCAGAATTTTTCTCATACCTCATGAGCAGCGTTTCCGCCCATAGTCTTGATAATAAAAACAGTTTCTTTGAAGATAAGCTTGACCAGAAGGTTTTTCCGGAGAATATCACTCTGACTGATAATCCCAGACACCCTGATATGATCCAGTTTGATTATACTCACACAGGTTTCCCCTACGAAAAACTGAAAATCATTGAAAATGGTGTTTTCAGGAATTTTATTGTTACCAATTATTATGCTCATAAACTGAAAATGAAAGAAACCGGCTCCGAAGCCTCTGCTCTTATTCTGGATACCGGCGATAAATCACTCACCGAGATGATTGCTTCCATAGAAAAAGGAATTTATATCTCTTCTCTGCATTACATGAATTTTATCAATCAGAAAGAAACTTCACTTACGGGACTTACCCGCGACGGCACTTTCCTGATCGAGAACGGCAAAATCACCAATGTGGTCAATAACCTGCGATTCACAGAAAAAATCTCTCGCATTATTGAAAATATTACTGATCTGGAAAACCAGGCTGTCACGATACCCTTCTCCCAGAACTATGACCGTTTTGGCATTGATAGTTGCCGTATGCCACATGTTACTGTCAGTAAATTTAATATCACGTCTTCAACCGGTACAATCTAAGCAAGGAGGTCTAACATGAAAAAATTAGTAAATGATATTCTCAATAAAACCAAAGCCCTCGGTGTCACTTTTGCCGATGTCCGCTTCACTTCCACTGACCAGGAAACAATTTTCTTTGAAAAAGGAAATCTCAAATATTATGGACGCGACCTGGATGCCGAAGCTATCGGTGTACGCGTCCTGATTGACGGCTGCTGGGGTTTTGCCGGTACTAATATTCTTAATGTCACCGAAATTGACAAAACTATCAAAAAAGCGGTTAATAATGCCAAAACCGGTGCAAAATTCCGCTCTCAAAAAGTTAAGTACTCTCAAGTTGCTCCTGTTCAGACCAGCTATATTTATCAGCCCGAAGAAGACCCTTTCCTCCTCGATGATCAGGTGAAACTTAATTATCTCGAAAATGTCTCTAAAAAACTCACTGCCGACAACAGAATAGTATATTCTTATGCTTATACTATCTTTTACCGCCAGTATAAGATTTATGCTAACACGGAAGGCACCTTTGTGGATACTCTCGTGTATGACGTCCTGCCCTCCATGTATGTGCTTGCCAGCAATGGTAAAGAAAATATGAGCAGGACTTTCCCAGGACACATGAATGGACGTCGCGGAGGTTTTGAGGTAGTTCGCCGTCTGGAAATGGAAAAAAATACCGGCATTATCGTGGAAGAAGCTATCAAGCTTTTAGATGCTCCCCGCATTGAAGAAGAACGCGCTGACATTATCATTAACAGCGGTCACCTTGCCCTGCAACTCCATGAATCTGTCGGTCATGCCACTGAAGCTGACCGTATCTTCGGGAAAGAAATCTCCTATGCCGGCAAAACCTTCATCAAACCCAAAATGCTTGGTAACTTCATGTATGGCAGTCCTATCGTGAATATTTATTCCGATAGCTCTGATAAACGCGGAATGGGGTTTCATCTTGTTGATGACGAAGGTATCCCCGGCAGACGCTCCAATATTATCAAAGATGGTATTTTATTAGATCAGCAGACTTCCCGCGAAATTGCTCCTCTTCTGGGGCTTAAACCTTCTTCAAACATGATGGCAAGCTTTGCCGATGATATTCCGCTGGTGAGAATGACCAATTTCTGCCTCGCTCCAGGAAAAGGCTCACTCAAAGACCTTATTGCCGATACCGAGCACGGGTACCTAGTGGATAACACAAAAACCTGGAGTATAGATGATAACCGCAATAATTTCCAGTTCACTACAGAAATTGGCTGGAAAATAGAGAATGGCAGGATCACCGGCATCGTCAAAGAACCCACTTATTTTGGTATCACACCGGAATTCTGGAATGCCTGTGACCGCATCTGCGGTCCCGAAGAATGGGATATGCAAGGCACTTTCCATTGCGGTAAAGGTGAACCCGGACAGGCAATGCATCTCTCTCATGGTGTCGCCCCTGCCAGATTCCGCAACATAGTTGTTAATGTGAAAGCATAATCATTTAATTTTCTTGATCTCCCAAAACCGGAGCAGAAATGCTCCGGTTTTTTTGTTATAACCCTTAGTGTGACTCATCAGTATAACAACAAAGCACAATCTAACAAAATAATGTCAGATTGTGCTTTGTTGTTCTTCTCTAAAATCACAGCAAGGCTTTTATTTTATGGTGAGGGTGAAGAGATATGGGTATTATAGGGCGTATAGGACGTGTGGGACTTATAGGTCGTATATGCCATATAAGTCCTATAGTTATAAGAAGTTAGATGATGTTTAAGCTAAGGTATATTAATTTCACAGGGCTTCAGGAAGATTTGCTGTAATCAAAGTTGTGTTGAAATACTGGTTTTAAATATTTATTTGACAATTAAATCAGTAAAATATTTTTAAAAGTAAGAAGAAAAAATTATGAGAAATAAAGAAGAGATGAATATAATTGATAAATATTATAATAAGATTATTCTTGGTGATTGTATTGAAATATTAAAATTATTACCGGAAAAATCAGTTGATTTGATTTTTGCCGATCCTCCTTATAATCTTCAATTAAAAAATGACCTTTATCGTCCTAATCAGACTTTAGTTGATGGAGTATCAGATAACTGGGATAAATTTAACTCACTGAAAGATTATGATGAATTCACTTATAACTGGTTAACTGAATGTAAGCGGGTGCTGAAGGATGATGGGACAATATGGGTAATAGGCAGTTATCATAATATATTCATGGTCGGCAGTATAATGCAGAATATTGGTTTCTGGCTGCTAAACGATATAATCTGGATAAAAAATAATCCAATGCCAAATTTTAAAGGAACCAGGTTTACGAATGCCCATGAAACCTTGATCTGGGCATCCAGGACTGAGAAGTCAAAATACACTTTCCATTATAAATCAATGAAAACATACAATGATGATCTGCAAATGCGAAGTGACTGGTATATACCTATCTGTTCCGGCAGAGAGAGATTAAAAAAAGACGGCTGTAAAGTCCATTCTACCCAGAAGCCGGAAGAATTATTATCAAGGATAATACTGGCAAGTTCTAATGTTGGAGATTTGATCTTAGACCCGTTTATGGGAAGTGGAACCACGGGGGTTGTTGCCAAAAGACTCAACAGATATTATATTGGTATAGAAAAGGAAAGTAAATATATTGAAATTGCTGAAGAAAGAATTAGAATAATCAAACCCATAGACCCACAATTTCTCAATTATACCGAAGAAATTAAACCGCCAAAAGTCCCTCTTGGTTCATTATTAGAAAAAGGGCTTATAAAAATTGGAGAATGTCTATATTCAAAGTCAAAGAAATATTCTGCTATAGTATTGGCAACAGGCTCTTTAGTAACTGATGACTCATTGACTGGTTCAATCCATAATCTAAGTGCTCAATTACTGCATAAACAATCTAATAATGGCTGGAAATTCTGGTATGTGATTAGAGAAGACAAATTAATATGTATAGATGAGCTTAGAGAATTATATATTAAGGAATATGAGCTTGCATATATTTAAAGTTGGAGCGTTGTATGAATCATGAAGAATTTAAATCCCCACTGAATGATATTATTTTTGATCAATCTCAAGCGAAATTACTTAAGAAAATATCTAAATTTCCTGAAAAATACATTGGACTATTCAGACCTCCTGAATGACTAATAAATAACCACATAATAATTCATCTTTGGTCCAGTTTATTGCCACATTAATAGCACCAAGGGGCAGGATACGTCTTTTTTAATTTTTTTCCACGGGTTTCATCTCTATGCTTATCAGGACAATTATAATATCCCCAGGCGACTTGTCCAGCTTGACATTACACTATAAATCCGGCTTCAATGAACTGATAAACATTATGGTGAGATAGTATTCCTGAATTTACTGTTTGAAAAAGTTTCATTCTGAAGTACGCGTAAGTAAATATTTCTCTCACTTTCCCAAAATATCTGTTCTTCCATTGCATTTCTTCGATTAGTAAGATTTTGACTATTATATAAATTGGAGACATAAAATAATCCATAAATAAATGTTGTGATACAAGGTAGAATATATGTTCTATCTTTCTTTTCATTCGTGTTTTCCCAGAGCCAGGAAGTTCCAGCAGCTAATCCTGTTAAAGCACAAATTCCAAACGCACTTAGCCCTTCATAATAATATCCAGTGTATAATTGACCTGAGCCAGGGACGATTGCAGATAAACTAACAGCGATAAATGCTTTTTTAGGGTGTGGTTCAGGTACTTTATTAAGTTTAATTATTAATGAATCAACTTCGGGTAAAAAAGAAAAAGAAGAATCAATTATATTTAGTTTTTCATTTGCAATTAATCGCTGGTTTCCTTTTAGATGATAGTAAAATGAAAGTAAAAAGTTTCGCTCATTAGATTCAGTATTCATGTTGTTCAATATCACTTTCGCAGAGTTCATTTTTTTATGCAACAGTAGAAGACTAGCATATTCAATATCAATTACTTCTTTTCTATCAGGGAATGTCTTGATCATATCTTTTAGAACAATCTCTGCTTCTTCATATTGCCCGTTTTGTACAGCCAAAGAAATCGCATTGAAACCGTAATTAAATTTCTTTTGTGGATTCTCTTCCAAACAATAAGAAGTCGATTCAAACAAATAATTTATGAATGGTACATCTCCAGTCCTATAGAATTCTCGAAGTTTCTCTATATTATCAGTTTCATTTCCTATTAATAGGGAAGAACACAGAATAATAGTAAGGATCATAATAGCGCCATTCTGGCGTATTAAAAATATTATTGGCTTCAGGAATATCATAAATACATCCTTGCTTCAAAAAATGAAAAGTTTTTTCAAAAGGAACCAATTTATAATACGAGACTTCCTGTTGAATCATCTGGATTGACTCCCTTATAAATATTCGATCAATTCCCATAATTAAACCTTGTATAAATCCATATTTTCTCATTGAGTAAAGAGTAAATGTGGAACAAGAGGGAAAACAAGGGCATGTTTTTGTGCGACTTGCCGTTGTAGAATTTTTATATATCCAAATTAATCGGCTGTATAGTTGGTTATCATCCCTTGTTTGTTTATTCTCCTGTTCGAACCACCCATTATACAGTATTTCTTCCTTTTTCCATCCCCAATCGAAGCCATCAATAGCGTTTAATGATCCAACAAGGATAAGAAAAACTATTATCAGTTTCACTATTTTCTGATTATAAAATTAGACAGATCTATCATGTTTTCATCACTCCATTCCTGAGGTTGCCATGAACGTACATATATCTGTGGGTTTACATCATTAAAATCTATAAGTAGAAACAGGTATCCTTCATCAGAATAATTTGATGAATTATAACTCTGACGCATACTAATTCCATAAGTTCCCTTTATGTTATTTTTTCGAGAAATCTTAATTGTTGAAAACCTAAGATTTATTTCTTTCTTTACATCGAAAGATTTTGATAACCGGGCAAGGTATTGTTCTTTTGTAAAACGAAGATATTCAATACTTGGCTGATCCCCTATTTTATTGTATTGAATTTCAGGATTGATATCAGTTTTCCTTAGAACATGCCCAACAATTATTGTTGCAGTTTCTGCGAATATCGCGTCAATAGTGTCTAAATCTCTGGTTAAATATGCTGTACGGTATTTTTCTAGAAATTTGAGTATGGTGTGTCTTTCCTGCCAGTCATTTGCATAATTTGATTGATCTATAAACTTCTCACATAATGATTTTGGTAATGCAAAATTAACATCAACAACTTTACCATCTGGAGTAAAATCAAATGTTAGGAAATCTGTCTCAGTTTTCTCTAAATTGGGATAAGTTATATGCACAGGAATTCCTCGGATCTCATATCCTGTATTGGTTGAAAGCACTAACACATTATTGTTATTATCCAAAAAATCAATGTGATTATAATTATCCATTTTCTCAAATTTAATGCGAAATAATATATCTGTGTTTTCACTAAACCAAGTTATACTTCTCTCTTCTTCAGAATGTTCCATGTATTCCAAAAGCATTTTTGTTTTAGAGATAATCATATCCCGCATTGTTGCTGAGACATTGTTGCTTGGTATAGATGGTATAGATAAAGTTGAAGAATCGTTTTTCGATGATAAATCAATGGACTTCTTATTATTAAAACATATAGGTTCAACAAAATCCCATACTTCTGAAACTGCTTGAGTTTCGTGCCTTTGTTCTTCATACATATATTCTATATAGAACTGTAGTGTCTTATAATTCATACTGGAAGAAAACAGTTTCACAACACAAAAACCATCTCTAGCAGTACAATCGATCCGCTGATTATCCATGAACTCCATTTCTAATAAATTAACTGGTTTATCATTGAATAGTGTTTCGAATATTAAACAAAGTGACTGCTCTTCTTTTTGGGATTCAATAAGACGTATATCAATATTTTGCAAAATAGAACTGATACGTTGAGGAATCTCTATATCAAGTATCTTTCCATTGTACTCAATTCCACGTTCAGGTAATGATTTCAATAGAATTAAGGCATGGTAATTACATTTTAAAGCAGATGATATATCTCCAGATTCAAGCATTTTTGGAGCAGCATTGTACATAGAAAATATCAATTGCTTTCGTTTATTAAGTTGTTCACGTATAATAGCTTTTCGTACGTAAAGAAAATAACGATGCTCTCCATTATCAGTTTGAAAATGAATTTCCTCAACATCTTTAAGAGCAGAAAATGAACTAACTTTGACTTCACGTTGAATTATAGAATCATATGTGGTATTTGTTGCTGTGTCCGACATATATAAATCTGAATTAACAACTGAATAAATACTTTGAACTAGCCATTCAAGAGCTCTGTCCCTGGCTACTTTCTGGTCAGAATCAGATGCCTCTCCAAAATAATAATCACCACTACTCTGGATAAATTGCACTAGTTCTTGTGATGAAAATAGAAGATAAGAAAAAAAAATTAGTGTTACTACAAGTATGTATTTCATTCTACACCTTGTAATTTCAGTGTGTACATTTTACCTTGCTCTAAATTTATACCATAATCACGAAGAACAATTCTCATCGGCACAATACCAGATAAGAAAACTTCCAAAATCCGTTCATCTGGTGAAAGATAGAGGATATCCTGCCCAGGCTTAGAATCAATCTTTACAATCCCATTGCTACTTTCATAGCTTAATCCTGATATGTTAGAAATTATTATTACTCCACTACAAACATCTCCATTTACGTCTCTTATGGAATTAGCCACAAATTCATTTGGGAGCAATTTACCATTTTCGATAATTTGTATTGATGAATATTTTACCGATTTAGATGTTTCTACTTTGGATAAGGCATTGATTTTATCAATAGCCATACTGGCATAGCGTGAATATGAATCCCCATTTTCGGCAATTTTACTTAACATAGGAATGTGTGATCTATCGCCATAGTACCCGATTGTTTCAAGAGCTATTACTCGCGTGTTCAACATAGCATTCTGACACATGTCAACAACAAACTCAACTCTATTTGTTAATCCCATTTTAGCATAGCACCTGCATACCATTAGCTTAACCATATCATTATCACTATTATATTGTCTTTGCAATGTTGCTAAAAAATCAGTATCATTTGCATTATATTCAGTTATAAAAGGAACAAGACTTTCAAGTATAGCTAGATTCGTTTTATATGATAAATCTTCTTTTGCTAATATTTCAAAAAACCGTTGTCGTACTTTTGTGTCATTTATATAATCTTTAAGACCAATAACAGCTCGACCACGAACATACTTATCTTCATGATCCAGCATTTTTATAAAGTACTCAAATGCTCTGGCGTCTTTCCAGAGAAGCATATTATCGGCAGCAATAGCTCGTAATTCAGGACTTTCTGAGTTTATGTATCCATATACGAACTCAAAATCACCTTTTTGGGCACTGGTTTTTATATCACCCACTGTTGACACACATGAAGATAACAATAGCAATAAAAATAATATCAGCTTACTTACAATTTTGCTTTTGTGGATTTGTTTTTGTATATTCATGTAACTCCTCTATTGAAAAATCTAAAATATCAACTTCTAATATATCTCTATCAGTTCCTGATAACCGAACAGGAAACGCAATTTTATCCCACTTAGGAGATAATTCACATGGATAAGATATAGCTTTTGTTTTCAATACATTCCCTATGTATATTTCATCATAAAGATCCAGTATTTGGTAATTTATAAAAATAAATCGACCATCTGGAGATAACTTCTGGCAATCTAGCCAACTATGATGAGGAACAATATTGACTAGACGTTCAGGTAGCTCCTCATCCCGGGAAATTGGCATTTTTATTATTGGAGATAGTCCACTGTTCATTATGAATGGTTCATTTGAAACAGTGTATTCCAATACAAACGATGAGGTCATATTATCTCTTTCTCCAAGACGGCAAGTAAAATTTACACTTTTATCCTGAAGTAAAGTATATACTGTTCCCTGATAATTTGAAAACTGCTCAAACACATCTGTTCTTGATGTGTCACCCCCACCTGCCACCGCTGCCATCAAACTCAGCATATTACAGCATTCCTTTGCTACTTTGGCAGTAGTTTCTTTTGTGTTATCCTCCCTTCTTTCAGATTTACAAGTATTTACCCATGCCTCGTATAATTCAACACAATTATCATAAGATAATTCTAACGGCTGGCATGTTACTGGATTATATGCGTGTACTTTACCTATTACTTTTTCATATTCAGATAAGTTAGTATCTTTACTTGCTTTTTTCATCTCAGATTTTGTTAAATTTTCGAAGGCAACTAATAGTGAGTCCTCAGCCCAGAATAACGAAATACCTGATCCTCTGTTTTGCTTAGTAAAATTAATTTTTTTTTCATAAGTATTAGGGTCATACTCTTTATAATAAACATTATGCTGATTAATTGCACAACCAGAAAAAACAATTGCTGTAAGAATACATAAATAAATACATCGAATCTTCATTTTCCCTCCTTTGGATTATTTGAAATTAAATATTTATTGATAATTGTCAAGCGTTTTTTGAAATATCTGGCATCCCCCCGAAATTAAAATGAAACCTGGTTTCAAATTGCCCTGAAGGGCAGTGGGGCTGTTTCACAGCCCCATCGTATCAAGACCATCCTGGTCTTGGCCAGGAGATCATGAAAATTGAAGTAATAGATAAGTTTTTGTAAATTAATGAGTTATCTGTTATCT
>CAZAHZ010000037.1:0-17320 GCA_964485055.1 uncultured Candidatus Cloacimonadota bacterium | reverse complement strand
AAACTTCCAGTTATATGCACACCATTCGGTGATACATCCTGATATTGCATATCAACTGCAAAAGTAATATTTACTTCTTCTGGTGGAGAAGCAACGACAGTCAGGTTTCCTATTTCAGTGGCATAATACCACATGGTGTCACCTTCATACATGTAGCGGTAGGTATAATCATATAGCCCTTCGCCCATTCCTTCCAGATTGCCCATGTATTCGTCATTTGCTCCGTTATCGGCATTATATACTGTCTCGAACCAGGTCCAGTCATCGCCAGGTGTACTTTCATCAGCACCAAAGCCAACCTGGGCTGTAATTCCCATTCCTTGTCCGGGTTCACTTGTTACGCCGTCCATCCAAACCAGACCATAAATATTTTCTGTAATTTCTCCAACTACTATTTGTGTATTCATGGGCCACTGAAGATTTCCCCAGCCAATGGACGAAGTCGGGAATGAATTGGCTTCACCTGGTGTTCCATTGATTGTATAACTTGCCTGCCAGTTCTCTGCTAAAGAATTATCAAGATCAGGTGAGATAAGTTCCAGAGAAGGTCCTGATCCATCAGGAGCAGTGGGCCAATCTCCACCATCATCATAATTTACATAATCAATTTCCACACCTTCTGCAGTTGCCAGTAGAATATCTTCTCCGCTATTACCCAGAGCTCCAGAGAATTGCCCATAAGCTACTATCCCAAGAGCTAAAAACAAACTATCAGGATTAACTGCTAATACAACATAAGCTCCAGCATCTATCATTGCTCCAGCTTGAAATGTATAATCAATACCTTCAATAAAATAACAGCCACTCATATCAACTGCTTCCGTGCCAGGATTATATAATTCCAGAAATTCAAAATAGTTATCATCTCCCAGGTCTCCGGAAGGATTATACATAATCTCGTTGATCACTATCACAGGTACTTCAACAAAATCCATTATTGTGAAGAAACCATCACTCATATCCATTGGATCAGCATCAACTGCATCTTCCACTACCATCAGAATTTCGGCACTCAGTGGTGCATTGGCAGGTACAAGCCATTCATAAGAACCCGTATTGACTATATCGGTTGCTACATCAAAACGCACTGGTATTTGCAGATAGATATCCACATTTCCATCAAATAAAGTATTATTCCAGGTAATTGTATAAGTCTCACCTACATACCAAACTTCTCCACCATTTGGAATAGTGACTTCTATTGCAGGTTCTTCCACAATTTCACCGTGATATCCCAGATAATCAAATGTATCGCTATCGTAAACAATCCACTGGCTGTCATCCGCATTGGTTCCGGCTGCTAAAGGCCATTCGTCATTACCATGAATGCCTTCATAAACATCCGGTTTACGTACTAAAGTATGATCTTTGGTTGCTTCTACAATACCGGCTACATCCCAACCATAAGCAGGAGCATCAGGATACATTCCCACCATATCTACGATACTGATCATCAGTGTTTCACCTGATGGACCTTCTATTGGATATATGCCCTCTGCATCTATCTTGCCCAGTCCACGATAATCATTACCGTTAAAACCAGCAAGATAGTTATCAAGAACATCTGCCTGATCAGAGATTACCTGATCGGCAGACCCATGTGCGAAAATAAAAACATCATCATTTGCCAGAGTTCCGCTCATCCAGTAGAAATACTCATCGTAGTTACCACCATTGGAAGCCTGCAAAAGCACATAATTACTTAGATCTACTTCATTTCCGGTTCCATTGTAGATCTCCAAAGCTTTGTTGTAACTGGAACCCTCGATGTACTCAGAAAAAATAAGACCATTGAATTGAGCAAAAGCGAAAATACTTAAGCTCATAAGTAGTACAAAAACAATCATTTTTTTCATGATTATTACCCTCCTATAAGGTTTTTTTTTGGCTCTCTAATAACGCTTCTTACGTGATTCATGTTTTTTCTCCTAATTAAGAAGCTCGAAGCTTATGCCCCGAATGTAAATTTTCCTCTTTCATCATTTTTTGTAAAGATTATTTTGAGGTTTAATTGATTCATTTACTTTGGCGTCGTTCATTATATTTATTCGAGATACATTATCACCCTGTTTGGTTCTCATATTCAACTCCACAGGAAACACATCAATCAAGCCTACAAAGTATTGCAATATCAAAGAAGCATCATAAGATTCCACTGAACCATTCCCATCAACGTCAGCGGCTAAGATCCGCAATAATTCCCATGGCAAGGGATCTATTTGAGGAATTGGGTCCATACCAACAAAATATTGCAGGCTTATTGATGCATCATAAGATTCAACATCTCCATTTCCATCCACATCACCATATGTGACAATCTGTCCACCTATATTCAGACCAACAGGGATAATTAATTCTGTCAGGTTAGGATCATTAGTCGCAAGATGAAGATTACACAGATATTCTCCAATCATTAGCTCCGCCGTATCTACCGTCAGTGTGATCTGCAGATTCTCTCCACTGCCAACCAGTCCGGCTGTTTGAGAAATATCAAGCCAGTCAATGATACGGTAAAAGTCGATTGCCATATCTTCATGGAGATAATTATTATTATATAATACCAGCAAACCATTGATACCATTCTCATCCTGGACACCAATCGTATTGCTATCAATATCACCTTCCAGTATGTGATACTGGAACTTGATACCGCCTTCATCATTTACTATCACTTCAAAATCATAAGTACCATTGTTTATACCGGAATAATGTTCTACCTGATCAAACATGACAATCAATTCTGTTCCATCACTATGATAATAAACATTACCTCCGCCAATTCCACTAATCTCCGGATAAAGATCATCCCAGAACGGGAATATTGCAGGTCGAGGAGAATCAGGATTCGGCAGACTCGTATTTGCCCATTCCGAATTATCTGAGCCAAAACCTATCCAGCCATTGGGATTGATGCGGAATTGAGTATAATCTTCTCCATAAAAATTGAAGGAAAATCCAATATCAAAAAGACCAGTTCCCGTATCATTGCCCGTAAAACTAACCTGAGTTCCGTAACTGCTGATATCAACCCAGTTATAGTCAGGACCTCCCGGTTCATCACTGTCATACCACATATATCCGTATCCATCAGGGCCGCCACTCGCACGACTGCTCAGATAGTTCTTACTCAGATTAAATACCAGATTGGCTTCCCCAATATTTCCAATATCCAGAATATCAAAACTCGTCTCTCCTGGCTCCAGCAGGAACTGAAATTCCTGGACATTGAGTACAGCAACAGGAGGACCCAGAATCGCTGGAGAATTTGTCGTTATCAACAGTGCCATATTGTCTTCAAGTGTTTTACACGCTTCAGGATAGGAGTTATTAAATGTATATTGTAATCCTATTAGTGAATCTTCATTCTCCAGCCCGATAGTACAGAACTGTCCATGATTGCTCGGATAATTACCCGCATTATTATTAGTAACATCCAGATATTGCATTTTGATATCACTGTCACCTGTCGCGGTGGGATAATAGATTGGATCATATAAAATAACCTGGAATGTTTCACCCGCCCCCGTATCACCATTGGTAATGCGTGACCACTGAACCACGTAATAATGCAGATCATCATTATAATACCTGAGCACATCGCCACTACTAACATTAAGGTCATCCCAGAAGATTGCTATCATCGGACTGGGACCCTGAGGTCCGGGAATCTGATAATTCATAAAATTTGCTGTTTCATGATAACCTGGCGCAACCCAGCCGTTCGTGCATACACAAATTTCATCATATTCTTCACCGTATAATACAAAAGTAAAATCTATCGGCAATTCCATATTGGCATAATTTCCGGTACTACCCCCAGTTCCTGTTGCTGTTCCGCCTGCCCAGGAAATTGATGTTCCATCTCCACCATAATCCGGATCTATCTCTATCCAGTCATATACCGGGCAGATATCATAATACACATCTCCATCATCATAACACCAGTAACCATGTTCATCAGGACCATAAGGATCGGTTACATCAGGTTCTCCGATGGCTACGTTCATCGTCACGTAGCCGTCATATCCGTCGGCACTGGTCAAATGAATGATAAAGGGAATATATGTTCCGGGTAAAATTGCATTACCGGCTATTACCGTGAAACGGTTCAAGGCATTACTACTCGAACCACCCGCAGCTATCGTACCAAAACTACCAACACTGTCCACGATAATAATACTATTATCATTGCAGGTCAATAGCCCTTCTACAGCAACTGCCAGCAGGTCGCCATTATTTTCTAACGTAAAGTAAATATCTTCCGTTTCGCCGGGATCAATCACTCCATCTCCGCTAATTGTATAATCACTGGCATAAAGGCTGGGTCCCTGTATTGGTATCATGAGCCAGGATTGCCAATTATTATGGTCTGCACCTGTGATGGTCACGTTCATTATAACATCAACTCCACCCTGAATTGCCCCGGCAAGCTCTATTTCAAAGCCTGCTGTCGGAGTAGAAGTACCTCCTGCTGTAATATCACCAAAATCTACTTCTGCTGTCAACAAGGTGATATAATCATTATTGCTCTCCATGGTTACAGTTACGTCACTCACAGCCGAAGTTCCTGTGTTCACAAGGGTCAACATTATCTCAACAGATTCTCCCGGATTGACCATGCCATTACCGTTTCCGGCAGAATCATCATATTCTACTGCATCAATATCAACAAATTGCTCTGCCTGTTCTATTGAAATTTCTTCTACCATTGGAATATGATCATGTTTGGTGATAACCAGAGTATATTCTCCTTCTTCAGCGCCATCCAGGTCAAGAATAACTGCCCCGCTTAAATCACAGAATCCGGTGACGGAAAAATCATTATCATCACCTGTCAAGGTAACCCAGGCGTCACTGGCAGCATTACCAATGGAATCCAGTACGGCAACCTGGTAATAATTGCTTCCTGCGAAAATTGTTTCATCATAAAAAGCAGTCAATGTTTGTGGAACGCACGTCCAGAGTTCCAGAGAACCATCTCCCATCAGGGTATTCCAGTGAGAGTAGGAATAAACATAGTTACTAGGATTTTGAGGGAATGTTAACCAGAGATAATATTTTCCCTGTAATATTGCACCTCCCATACTGAAGATATGGTCTCGAAATATTCCACCCCAGACACCTAAGGCTATTGCATTGTTAAACGGTGTATGAGTTCCTGAATTAGTGGTTCCCATTCCGCCGATCCCTCCGCTGGGCAATGATAATGTACCCATTAGATAAAATCCTTCCGCATCCCCTGTTCCGTTTGCCCAGTTGTTTGAACTACAGGTGGGTATCACTGCAAAAGGCATCATATAGCCATTACTGGTACTGCCAGGATTCCAGCCGCTCATTCCCAGCCAACCCCGATAACTGAAATAGGTTACTCCCAGATTGATGGCAGCATTCATCTGACTTGCAAAAGGAGCGGTATAAACTTCTACAAAATTGTCATCTCCCCAGAAATTTCCCGGATAATCAAGCATCAGTTCCTTCGCTGCTTTACAAACGCTGATGGTGGAATAGCCAGAACCGTATGCCGGGTCTCCCGTTAATAATGCACGGCTATACCAATTGGTATTGCCCATATAAGGTGTCTTTTCATAAGATAGCACCTTGGAAATTACTGTCTGCAAAACGCTTATCGTGGAAAAAGTCATTCTTCCCAGTATTACATCACCCAGTATGTCATTTCCTTCCAACTGGCAGTAGGGATGATCGCCTTCGCCTGAGGAATACCACGTTGGTATCGAATGTGTTCCACTGCCATCACCCATTATATTTACGAATTCCGGCGGGTCTTCCCAGTCATCATAAGCATCCTGAATATAATTCTTGATGGATGTATTGGATGTTCCTGTCTCTGACGTAGTTGCCACGACCACGTTAAATCCCTTTTGCCGCTTCCATTCCGTCAGGTATTCCAGATTTTCAAGTACGTCATCATTATCATTACATATAAATAATATGGTCGGAACCTGGTATTCGTCGCGAAGAGCCAGTTGATCATAGTTTAAGGTGTTTGCTCTATAAATTTCCTCAAATGCCCTGGAATGTTTTCTCTCCGTGTACTTTGCATTAATACCGTTTCTGCCATTTACCGTGACCTGAACTCTGATATTAGAATATACTGTCAAAGTACGATTAGCAGGATCAAACTGAAAAGGACTGAATGTAACCGGAATTACCCGGAAATCACGCATTATCGCCGGTTCGCCTGTCCAGGCAATTTCTGCCGGATAAACGCTTCTTCCCTGATAAAAATTTTCGTCAATTGCAAAATTATCTTTTGCTACCTCATTGTCTTGCTGCAATTCTTCCTGCGGATAGACCAGAATATCTGTAAAAACTGTCTGCTCATAACTAATTATCTCCAGAGTTGCATTTCCCTGGTTTGGAATGATCAGAGCTTTTGTAAATACAGGCATATCCGGCATACCGATCTCAAGCAGCTTACCTGCCTCGGAATGACTGATAACCGAATATGTCTCTTTATCATATACTTTTTCTTCCAGCTCAAATCCATTAAGCGCAAACTCAATTTCGGCTGCGCTACGCGTTTGTTGCTCGCACTCGAATAACTCGGATTGCTGAACCTGACTTACATCGATCCAGCGACCCATTAATGAGATACTAATCAACAATATAATGACAAGTATAAGGCTTTTCTTCATAGTTTCTTCCTTCAAGAATATTTTATTAACCGATTACGTTTTCTCCTGGGATTATTTCTGTCTCCTGTCAGAAAATTGTTCTCTCTTATTAATTGTCCTCGCAATAACAAAATATCCGAAAACAGTCTGCCTCTTAAATCCATATTCAAACTGTTTACTTTCAATTTTACTCCTATAACAATTCTTTTCAGAATAATCCCTGAAATCTGAAATTCAGTCAAGATATTTTTCTCAAATTCAATCTCCTGATCCTCTGCTATCCCCTCACGGCTCTAATGGACAATATCCATATATGAATATTTCCATCCACCCTGAGGTTAATTATTTTCAAGCAGCAGAAAGTGTTCCAATTAACTAAAAATCCACTTAATGTTGATATTTCAGAAAGGAGATTTTTACATATTTCCTGATCGGCGGAACTGTATGTATTTTTTTTATGTTTTCTCTCCAGATCACGAAGCCTGAAGCTTTCACCCCGGATGTAAATTTCTCTTTTTCATCATTTTTTGTAAAGAATATTTTGAGGCTTTCTTGATTCATTTACTTTAGCTTCGCTCACTGCTTTAGCTCGTGATACACTGTCAAACTTTCTACTTCTTATATTCTGCTCTACAGGGAACACATTGATAATACCTACAAAGTATTGCAATATCAAAGAAGCATCATAAGATTCCACTGAACCATTCCCATCAACGTCAGCGGCTAAGATCCGCAATAATTCCCATGGCAAGGGATCTATTTGAGGAATTGGGTCCATACCAACAAAATATTGCAGGCTTATTGATGCATCATAAGATTCAACATCTCCATTTCCATCCACATCACCATATGTGACAATCTGTCCACCTATATTCAAAGAAACTGGAATTTCCAGGGCAGACATGTTTGGGTCATTGGTGGTTAAATATAAATTACATAAATAATCACCCAGTTCCAGATCAGCAGTGTCTACTGTCAGTGTAATATCAAGGCTATGATTACTTGCGATTATTCCATTTGTCTGTGATACATCCAGCCAGTCTATTATCTTATAAAACTCAATTGCCAGGTCTTCATGAAGATAACCATTATTACTTACAACACATAATCCATCCACACCAGCTTCATTCTGGATGCCGATCGTGGCTGTATCTATATCTCCTTCCAGTTGATGATACTGGAATTTTATTCCTCCTGCATCATCTATAATAACTTCAAAATCATAAGTCCCATTATATTGTCCCGAAAAATGCTCTACTCCTTCAAACATGACGATTAACTGACTACCATCTGTATAATAAAATACCTCACCGCCACCATTTTCTCCTATCACCGGATATAGATCATCCCAGAAGGGACAAAGTGCCGGTCGTGGTCCATCTATACTTGGCAGTATTGTATTTGACCATTCCGTGTTATCATCTCCAAAACCTATCCAGCCGTTCGGATTGATCCTGAATTGAGTATATTCTTCCCCGTAAAAACTGAAAATGAAGCCAATATCCATTAATTCAGTTCCGGCATCGTTATGTGTAAATTCTACCTGTGTTCCATTTCCGCTGATATCAACCCAGTTATAATCCGGTCCGTTCTCCTCATCACTGTCAAACCACATATAACCATATCCATCTGGTCCTCCACTATCACGACTGCTGAAATAATCTTTGCTGATCATAAAGACCAGGCTGGCTTCTCCTTCATTACTAATCTCAAGATTCTGATAGCTGACCTCTCCCGGTTCAAGAATAAATTGAAATTCCTCTGCATTCAAAACTGCTATCGGAGGTTCAAGAATCGCTGGTGAATTTGTTGTGATCAATAATGCCATGTGATCTTCCAGTGTTTTAGCTGCAGTCGGATACGTATTATTATAGGTATATTCCAGCCCAATATACCCTGTATGATCCTCAATTCCCACTGTACAGTATTGTCCATGATCAGCTCGATAAGCACCGCTGTTTACATTACTGATTTCGTTATACATGATCATTATCTCACAGTCTCCCGTTTGTGTGGGATAAAATATCTGATTGCGAATGATGATTTGAAAGGTCTCTTCTGCATTATTATATTCATTCTGCAGTCTTGACCATTCAATTATATAACGATGATTAGCCGAATCATTATAGTAGCAGACATTTCCACTTGTACATTTCAGATCGTCCCAGAACGCTGCTATAATTGGTGAAGGTCCACCAGGTCCAGGAACATGCCAGTTCATGAAACTTATCTGTTCAGTTATACCAGGTGTTGCCCAGCCATTGGAGCATACCGTTAACTGACCATACATTACTCCATAGAACTGAATAACAAATGGTAAATCCAACAATTCTATGTCTCCCTGATCACCTGGCTCATATATCCCCGTATCTGTTCCTGGTCCACCATAAGCCGGATCTATCTCAAACCAGTTGTAACTCGGTACAATACTATATTCTTCATCTTCATCATCATAAATGTAATAACCATACCCATCAGAACCTAACGGATCCATCACTGTCACTGTACCTATTTCCAACAGAAAACTCGTGGTTGTACTATAATCATCTGCTGTAATGGAAATTAAAACAGGTATCTGAGATGCTGGCAATACCTGGCTGTCTGCTGTAATCTCAAACCGATTTCCATTATTATTGCCATTACCCCCTGCAAAAATAGTCCCAAAAGTGCCATATCCGTCAACTATTGTGATTCTCTCATCTTCACAGACAATCGTGGCTGTTACATTACTGGCTGCTAAATCTCCCAGATTATTCAAAGTTATATACATCTCCGTTGTTTCACCCGGATCAAGTATATTATTTCCGCCTACAATATTATAATGGTCATAATCCAGCATCGGACCACTGACATCCAGTTCCATGGCATCTACCCAGCCATCTCCAATCGCACTGATATCCATGCTGAACATTATAGATATTCCTCCTGGAGTTTCTGAAGATATTGAAATTATATATGGTTCAGTTGAATTAACCGTTACTCCCGCCGCAATATTACCATAATAGATACTTGAATTGGTGATTGTAACATATGGTGAAACAGATCGTAAAGTCATATTGACATTATCTGCCGTTTCTGTTCCGTAGTTATGCATATTCATCCATAATTCTATGGTTTCTCCACCATTGCAAATCCCATCATCATTACCCTGTGAATTTCCCATAGCATCATCATCTATGGTCATACTCTCCATCGTTACCAGGCTGGCATCGTTCACTATCTCTATCGTTTCCTGATATGGCAGACAATCATGAGATGTTACCGTTATTGTCATATCTCCATTAACAAAATTCGATAATGGTACAAATACGTTGCCACTGCTGTCTGTATATCCTGAAGCATTGTGATCACTCTGTAAAAGAGATACCCACGCATTCTCAACACCCTGACCCGAAACAACGCTGACATGAACTTCCAGATATTCTAAACCAGCATTAATTTCACTATCATGACTCGCTACTATCGTTCGCGGTATATCCGTAAATAATTCCAGACCTGGATCTCCCATCAGGGTGTTCCAGTGAGAATATATATTCACAGCATTATTCGGATTTTGAGGATAACTCATAAATAAATTCAGTTTACCTCTAACTAAAGCTCCACCCATACTGAATATATTATCATTGAATATCCCATGATAGATGCCCAATGTTATGCAGTTGTTAAAACAGGTATGAGTGCCTGAGGTTGCTGTTCCTATTGCACCTATAGCACCTTTGGGATTGGTGTATGTGCCTGCTTTGGCAAAATATTCACTGGTGGCAGTTCCGGTAAAACTGCCTGTCCCGCACGTTAGTATTGTGGCAAATGGCAGCATAAAACCATTTGTCAGATTACTGATATATGATGTCCCCCAACCGGACATACTAATGTATCCTCTATAACACATATAGCTGACACCTGCATTTAATGAGGAATTCATTAGCGTAGCAAAACTTCCACTATAGACCTCATTGAACAGATACGAGCTGTTATACTCCAGAATACTTTCCTTCACTGACTTACAGGTTGATATGGTTGATTGTCCCGAATGCGTTGGATCACCTACTAAGAGTGCTCTTCTATACCAGGAAGTTGTTGCTGTATAGGGATTTGATTCATAATTTATTATTTTAGATATCAGGGTCTGAAATTCTGCAGTATTATTAAAGGATAATCTTCCCATTATCACATCAGCCAGAACATCATTTCCAGCAAGCTGAGAATACGGTTGATCTCCTTCCCCATTATAACCTGACCAGGTTTCATTCCAGGTAGGTATCGCATAACTGCCGTTTGCATCACCTACAAGGCAAACGTATTCCGGTGGATTCTCCCAGTTATTATAAGCATTTTGAATATAGTTTTTAATCGAAGTTGAGTTTGTTCCAGTTAATGAAGTACTTGCCGCATGTACTTCAAAGCCTTTCTGTGCCTTCCATTCTATCAGGTAATCCAGATAATTCTCAACGGTGGTATTATTTGGATAAATAAATAAATAACAGGGAATCTGATAAGCAGGTCTTTGCAATATTTCATTATAGTTCAATATTGTGGAATTGTAAATTGGTTCAAAGCCTCTGGATAGTTTTTCTGAACAGTGCATGGGCATGTTGCCCCTGGTTTTTATCGTAACCGTCATTGATCGGATTATTCGCAGCTCTCTGTTTGCCGGATTATACTGAAATGGCTGAATTGTCATATTTACAACTGCAAAATCTCGCATGATGGCGATATCTCCCAACATTGCCAACTCACCCGGAAAATCCACTTCCTGATTATAATATTCGCGGTTTACTGTAAATCTTTCTCCACCACCTTCGCTTTCCAGTATTAGTTCACCCTGTGGATAAATCAGTATATCAGAAATAGTCATCTCTTCAATCTCTGAAATTATAATCTCAAATTCCGCATCTTCCGGTATGGCAAGTAATTTTGAGAATACCGGAATATCCGGTTTTCCTATCTCAAGAAGTTCCCCTTCTTCCGGATGACTTAATTTCTGCCAGGTTTCTCCATCTTCTTTGATTTCTTCCAGTTCATAGCCATCAAGATGAAATTCTACGACGGTCTCATTCTGGTTGGAGTACTGGCATTCTAGAATTGCTGTACTTGCTCCCTCAGTTTCTATCCAGGCTGCTGATAGAATACTTACTACAGATATTAACATAATTACAAAAAGCCTTTTCACAAAACCTCCAATTTGCCGGGACCGGTTTTTTCCGGTCCCATTTTCTTTTTTATTTTATAAGGACTATTTTCCGCGTCTCAAATTGATCAGATGTACGCATCAGGCAGATATATGTTCCACTTCCACTTGGCTTGCCTGTTGAATTTCTACCATCCCAGACTACCTGATGATAACCTGCATTTTGAATTTGTTTCACCAGTTGACGAACCTGTTGTCCCCGAATATTATATATTTCAATTATAACCTCTTCATCACTTGATAGAGAATATTCTATCGTCGTCTCCGGGTTGAAGGGATTGGGATAATTGCCCAGTAAATTCGATTCGATTGGAGCAACGTAACCAGCATCTCCCAAAAACACAGTTTCTTCAAAAGTATAACTATTCACTTTCAGGCTGATATCAAGATTTCCACTCTTGATATAACCTTGAACTGGAATCCGAAGGCACGCCTCTGCCGGGTTTATTGCTTCAAATCCCGCCAAAGCATATCTATATAAATCATTTGCATTATTATATGCTGATAGCATTCCACTAGCTATCTCGGGTTCTCCCAGTATAAATTCATTAGTCCGACTCATCACTTCCAGCGAATATGCTTCTCCCCGAATATAAAATTCCAGCCAGGTTCCCGATTCTTCATATACTCTGATGTCAACTTCTCCATAAGGTGCTATATGTTCTCGTTCAGTCTCAACTGGAAATTCAGTTATCAATCCGACAAAATATTGCAGGATCAGAGCGGAATCGTATGCTTCCACAGAATCATTCCCATCCACATCCGCACGGATTATCCGCCAGTCTTCCCAGGGAAGCGGAACACCCAGAGGATCAAGACCCACTGCATATTGAAGTATCAACGAGCCGTCATAGGATTCAACAAAGCCATTGTCATCAACGTCACCATAGACTATTATTCCTATTCCCGCATAAAGGATTACCGGTATCACCAGTGAGTTCTCACTGCAGTTGATCAATATATCCGCACTATAAATTCCGCTTTCAAGCCCCTCTGTGTTAAAGGATAATACATGACTGATCTCCATCCCCGGTTCCAGAACACCTGATGTCTGATCAATACTGATCCAGTTAATGGGTTCACTATTTGTGCTTAAATCAATCGTTCCATAAACCTGATGTGGTTCACTGCCGTAATCATCGCCGGTTAACAGCCAGCTTAATTCAATATCACCTATAAATCCTGCCGTGATAGTGACGTTTACAGTCGCCAATGCTGTCTCTCCATTATGGAGAAATCCTCCCAACGTGTTTTCTCCATGCCAGTTACAACTCGCTCCGTTGCCTATGTCACCAAGAAATTCCAGGTCTTCACTCCCGCCTGTGAAATCTGTTGTGCTGTTCACGATCACCCCATCAGGAAAATCTATTATTATATCTTTGATCCACTCCCAGTCCTGACTGTTATTTTCGCAGGTAAAAGTCCAGTCAACCGTCTCCCCTGGTGTAAATGCTCCTGCCGAGCAGGTCATAGTTGAGCCTGTTAAATTCCTTGTTCCCGTGGTTTCATTAATAAACACCGTGTAAGCAATCACGCCTTCGTAATTGTTATTTTTTATTACCAGTTCCGTTGTTTCGTTCTCATCAAGATCCATACTCATCTCAATTACTTCATTTTCGCTGATGATTCCGGCTTCTGCTTCAACGATCTCTCCTATGCTGTAATTCCAGACATCAGTTCCACAGGTAGCCATTATATCAAATATCACTGGTATTCCATTTAAAGCGTCTTCGCTAATAGAGAAGCTGAAACATGCCGGGATTTCCAGAAGTTCATTGATTTCAACAATCGGCACATTTTCAATACCATCTATGATAGTTATATATTCGTTGTCACTGAAAAGCGTGAATTCCACATCTTCCGCTGCTCCACTGCCTATATTGATTACTGTGATACCAAGCTCTGCAAATTCACCCGCTGCCAGAACATCATCACCACCGGCAGATATTGAATAATTCATCATCTGCAGATAGGCTCCTCCACCCGAAACTAACTGGATTTCTATGATTTCTGTGATTTTATTGTAACCACTCACCGTCAATGTCAACATCACAGGTTCTGTGGGAAGCTCTCCCAGAAATAAATAGGCACTGCCATCCAATCCGCTGTATGCCTGCGCTAATATCTCCCCCTCATAACTCAGACAGGCTAAAGCTCCGGTAATTCCTACATCTACCACATAAGATTCCTGCCCAAATAATATTGTTGAGGCACAATTAATATCGAGCTGTTCCGGCACCTTTGTCCTCACTTGCAGGGAGGGATCACCGAATATATGCCAGGTCCTTGCTATAGCAATGTCGTTGCTTTCGTCTATCATATAAGATACACCATTGAACCATAAGCCCCCCAGCGTATTCAAATCTTCATCACACATCAGATCTATTGATTCGTCCTGAGCATACATCGGAGGTGCCCAGCTCTGATTGATCGAGGAAGCGAACATGGCAATGGCTCCTGTCGGAACGCCACCATGAGTCGCCCTTAACCACGCCTCTGCAAAACAGGTAATACTCGTAAAATTCCCATTTACACAGGCTATGGATTGGATAAAGGGTAACATGTTATCATTCGTCAGAGCATTGACATAAGTATTATTAAATCCGGTTGTACTCCAGGATGTATTACTCCCATGCCCGCAATAATTTATAATCCCACGCCCCTCATTCAGGGCGTTTGCCACCATTGTCGCATTACCGCCATTGGTGTCATATATCTCATCCACCTCCAAATAACCGTAATCCAGCAGATCATCCCGGATATAGCCCATGTGAACATAGTCCGCTTCACCATAATGACCTATCCCGCTTCCCTGCGATGAAGCTATTCCCACGCCCTTCTGCATCCAGTCGCCATCCACTACATCACTCTCATAATAAACAGACCGCTCGACCTGCGTTTCCACCTGGGTAGCTGTCTCTGCCGAAAATCTGCCTATAAAAATCTCGGAATAACAATCAGTGCCATCCAGATATGTATATTGCGGATCTCCACCTGCTCCAGAATACGTTTTTGTTGCCACCTGCGCTGCATCACCAACAAGTAATACCCAGACTAATCCGTCATCTGCTTCATATTCGGCATCTATATAATTCTGTATATTGGTGGAATTATTCCCGATTGTGGATACATTCACTATTGTTGTTGCTATCCCCTTCTGGTTCTTCCAGTCGATAAAAGGCTGCATCTCATCAATAAAATCTCCATAACTGATGATCACCATCCTGCCTGCCTGCTCTTCGATCGTTACATAACGCTCATTCTCAAAATTGATAAAATGACGCTTATATAACTCAGCAAATTCCTGGCTTATACTCGCAGATATTTCATTCCTGATATTCTCTTCACTCAAACCCTCTGAGCTTATCGCAATCACCAGATGTGTATAAATCCTTAATATTCCCCTGCTCCCGTTATACTGAAAAGGATTTATCTCTACGGAAATACCCCGGTAATCACGAAAAATATACGGTGATCCCAAGCCAGCTAATTCCCCAGGAAAGTATTCATCCGTCTCGTATATTCCTGCAAAACTGTAAGCTGTTTCTTCCGGATCAAATTCACGAGATAATACGCCCTTAGAAGGTGCAACCAGCATATCAAGCTCGATATAGTCACTTTCCAGCACATCTATTTTCATGGCTGCCCGTTCTGGTATAATAACTGCCCGATTTAATCGCGGTAAAGCCGGATAACCTCTTTCCTGCCACACTGTCTCGCCCGAAAGATGCAACTGCATCCAATTGTTGCCATCTATGTCAATTTCGTTACGCTCAAAACTGCCACAGTCAAATTCCAGAACAGTATTACCGATTGCACTTTCCAGTACTCTTACTCCAGTCTCAGTATCACCTATGACCACACTCTCGGCATTTAATAAAAATATAGCTGTCATCAATATTAACGCTATCGTCAATTTTCGCATTTATATCCTCCATTTTAATTTGAGATTCCCGATATATCTCTTTTCTCACCATCTATATAAGCAATTTTCATTCCTAATTTACCATACCCTCGCCATTTCTGATAAAGTTCCCCTTCCTTTTTTTATCGCTCGTAATATCTCCTGAGTCTCTCTCTTTATTATTTCTGCTCTTCCCGTTTATGTCTCATCCACAGAGACGTTTCGGCTCAACACCTCACTTCCGCTTTCAGGCAATTTTGGACACTATTTAATAATCAAAAACTTTCCTGTTACCTCTTGATCAGCAGAACGCAACCTCGCCAGATAGACTCCGCTTCCGCTAAACCTGCCTAGTTCATCTCTGCCATCCCAGGTAACTATTCCATCTTTCCCGCTTATTCCCAGTCTTTTTACAAGTTGACCCCTGATATTATAAATTTCCAGTTCTGCTTTATCAACTGAACTTGCCAGCTCATAACAAATCTTCATCTCATTCCGGCTGCCATCTGTAATAAAGGGATTCGGATAGATTGTCATACTTAACTGAGCTGCGATCTCATCGCTATCTTCACTGTTATTTTGATTATAAGGCAAAGCACCCATATCTTTCCGCGTGCCATCCGCATCCTGATCATCAATATCTGCTTCCCACTCGATCCCGTCTCCATCTGTGTCAGGATCTCCACTGTCAATGCAGGCAGAATTTGCCTGTAGATGCAGATTAAAATTCCCGACATCAACAAATAAAGGATCAGTTGAAATTATCCCCTCTCCTCCCTGCATCTCCTGCAGATTGGAATACGAGATATTTATTTCTGAACTCCCATCGCTTACCAGCGACTCTCCCTCATTCGCCCAGACTATAAGATTCACTCCAGTCACCATGGAATTTGCCTGTGCCAGAATTGCTGTCCCTGTATCACCATAATTATTATAAAAAGTCAGGTTTCTCAGCACCGGTTGCGCATTATGGCAATAAATCGTTCCCCCGTCTCTGGAAAGGTAATTCTCATAAAATGCCACGTATTCTATCAAAGGCTCGCCACCTTCAATATAGATCCCCGATCCTTCCTGTGACATGTTATAATTAATTATCAAATGATGAATATATACCGGTCTTTCTTCCAGATTAATTCCTCTTCCGCCCGAACTATGCGTTATTTTGAAGCCGGCAAACTCCTGATATATATTGCCCTCACTTATAGTTACCACGTCATCTCCGTCGCCATACAGCACTGTCTGTCCGATATATGATTCATTGCCCGTTTCCAGATACATACTGCCAACTCTGATCTCATTATCGCCCAGTTCAATATTTTCATGGTATGTTCCGGGACGCACGATCACCATGTATCCATGTCCAGCAGCATCTATCGCTGCCTGGATCGTGGCATAATCATCTGGTACATGCACTATAGCTCCCCCTGCCGGGTAAACCATGATCATGCATTCGGAGGTTGTGATGTCCAGACCATCATCAAGGCTGAATTCCAGCAGCTCCGAACCGGTATAATTCTCCGGTGCCGTTATCTCCAGCAGCAAGCCTTCCTGATCTATGATCAATTCCTGCATACCACTCACGCTCAAAGTATA
>CAZAHZ010000036.1:0-17442 GCA_964485055.1 uncultured Candidatus Cloacimonadota bacterium | reverse complement strand
GTTTGAAAAAGTTCCCGTAGTGTCTGAATTTTAAGTCCTTAGTTATCAATTACTTGTATTTAAAGTGCAAAAGTCAGGTTAATAAACACGATCAAAATAATACTAATCCAGTAAAATTGTAAAATCTTGATCATTCCTCATATAGATATATTTTTTTGCGGCTTTCGCGTTTTCTTGATGAGCCGTAGTCTCGAAGGCTATTCGCGGTTAAACAGATTCTTATGATATACCCTGAGATTTATTTGTAATAAACAGTCATCTCTCCGGTTTTCCCGTGTCTGTATCCTTTTTAGAGTAATAATTTTATTGTATCTCATTTGATATAATCAAACATTTGCTCTAATCTCAACGAATTTCTGAAAAGAAATTGTGATTGTTATCCTAAATTTATACATTAGTTCGATATTCAGTAGATATTTCTCCCTTATTCATATACATAAACTTTTTCGCAGCATTGTTACACTCTTTTACTTCTCTTTTACCGTAAAAAAGCTGTAAATAGACAGAAAATGAACTGAATATTATCTAAATATGGCAGTGAAGAGGGTAATTTTATCAGTAGTCAAATAATTTCCGAAAGAGGAAATTGTAAACGGCATAGAAAGGGATTTTGCTGAAATAACTTTGCTTGAAAACAGGTAATTTAAACATAAAAGAATCAACCCGGCAGGTGCCGGGTTGGATTATGTTTTTAGACGTTAAAATACATCCCTATTTCGATGGGATGAGGTCGGGTATTAAGCTGGTATATTTCTTTTTGTTTTTCTGTGATCCAGCTTTCGATCAATTCCATATTGAACACATTGCCGGCGAGGAGGTATTCATGATCATCCTGCAGAGCTTTGAGTGCTTCTTCCAGACTGGCAGGCACATCGCGTAATTTTGCTTGTTCCTCTTTAGTCCAGTTAAACACATTCCCGTCAAAGGGACCATAGCCATTCTCGGGAGTAGGCATAATATGGTTTATGATGCCGTCGAGTCCTGCCATGATCAGGGCACTGGTAGCTAAATAGGGATTGCAGGTGGCATCACCGGTTCTGAATTCAATTCTTTTTGAGTCTTCCGAGGTGGCATATTTGGGAATACGGATAGCAGCCGAGCGGTTGGCGAGACCAAAGAATAATTTTGTGGGAGCTTCAAAGCCGGGCAGCAATCTTTTATAGGAATTAGTGCTGGCATTAGTGAAAGCGGTCAGTGACCTACCATGCTTGAGGATACCGCCAATGAAACAGAGAGCATCCTCAGAAAGATCGGCATAATTACCTTGTTTATAGAAGATATTTTTTCCATTTTTCCTTAACTGAATATGAAAGTGCATGCCGTTGCCGACTTCGTTATATAGAGGTTTAGCCATCATAGTAGCCACGAGACCGTTCCTGAGGGCAACATTGCGGATAATATCCTTGATAAAGAGCATTTTATTGGTAACAGTCTTAAATTCAATCATCTCGGTTTCAATTTCCTGCTGTGAAGCAAGACCGACTTCGTGATGATGATAGCGAACCGGGCAATCAATAGCCTCAATCAGGTTAACCATTTCCTGGCGAATATCGGCAAATTTATCAAAGGGAGTATCAATATGATAGCCCTTGCGAAGATCAGAAGCAGTGCCGTCATTATCTTCATAGTCAGAGGGAAGATTTCGCTTATGTTCGGCAGAGGTAAATTCAAAACCTGCCATAAAATCTTCATTATAGAAATATGCTTCGTCAAAGAGATAGAACTCAAATTCGGGGATCCAGTAGGATTCATCAGCAATACCGGTAGATTTCATGTATTCGACCATGCGTTTGGCAATGTTGCGGGGGTCTTTTTTAACGCCGGTGCGGGAATCGGCATCGCAGATATATGCCAGGATGCGTAATTGTTTATGTTCACTGAACGGGTCAATAATGGCAGATTCCAGATCAGGGAGCAGCACCATATCGCCGGCTTCCACGGCTTTCATGCCAGGGATACTGGAGCCATCAAAGGGGATACCTTCTTTCATCGCTTCAGCTAATTTTCGGGCTGGAAAGGTGATATGATAGCAGCTTCCTTTCAAATCAGTATATTTGAGATCAACAGCAATAATTTTTTTGCTTTCAATTAACTGGTTTATCTCATTTAAATTCATACTTTACTCTCCTGTGGTTTTATATATTTAATAATAAAGATAAAAAGAATTTTAAGGGTATTTCGATGATTGCACGAATCAATCCCAGTCTAAGGAGATAGTCAGCGGCAAAGATGATCATCAGCAGCATGGCACCATCACGTTCTCGGGCAGCATAGCGGGAATACTGCTTGTCAGTCAGGAATCCGCCCAGAATTTTGGAGCCATCCAGGGGCGGGATTGGAATAAGATTGAAAATTCCCAGAGCCAGGTTGATCAAAACGGCGTAATAGAGCATAGTGAATACAAACCGGGAAGAACCGCTCATCAATTGTTCAATGGGAATAATTCCCCTCAGAAAATTAAAAATCAGAGAGAGGATGATAGCGACGATGAAATTAGAGACAGGACCTGCAGCAGCAGTAATAGCAGTATCGCGTTTATAGTTCTTGAAATTATAGGGATTGATCGGCACAGGTTTTGCCCAGCCGATATGAGCAATAAAGAGCATTAATAAACCTAAAGGGTCAATATGCGAGATGGGATTAAGCGTCAGTCTTCCGGCACGTTTGGCAGTATCATCTCCGAGGTAATAAGCCACTCTGCCATGGCAGTATTCGTGAATTGTCAGTGTAAATAACAGAATAGGTATCTGGTAAAGCAGATCTGCTATGTTTCTCATTAAAACCTCTCTTTCAGGTTAGAATTCTCAAGAATCTACGTTTTCCGACCTTGATGATAGCCGGTTTGGAAATTTCATAATCAAGATCAGAAATTTTTTGTTCATCAACGGAGATGGCATTTTGCTGGATCAGTCTTTTCACTTCACCATTACTGGCGCATAAGCCGGTGCGGGTAAGCAATTCCGTGATTTTTACAGGAGCATCTATCTTAAATTCAGGCATGTCATCTGGTATTCTTTTTTGACTGAATATCAGGTTGAAATTTTCTTCAGCTTCCAGGGCAATATCTTTACCATGATATAATCCCACAATCTCGCGGGCAAGATGCTGCTTGATCAATTTAGGATTAGTCTTTCCGGCTTTTAATTCGAGTTCTACTTCAGCGACTTCATCGGGACTGAATGTGGTGGCATAGTTAAAATAATTAATGATCAATTCATCCGGGATGGACATCACTTTGCCATATTTATCCTGAGGTGTGTCATAAACGGCGATGTAGTTATCCAGTGATTTACTCATTTTATTAATGCCGTCAGTACCCATCAGGATCGGGGAAAGAATGGCAATTTGCTGCGGTTGACCAAAATAACGCTGCATATCGCGTCCGCAGAGAATATTAAATTTCTGTTCCGAAGCACCCAGCTCAATATCGGCTTCAATGGCAACGGAATCATAGCTTTGGAGGATAGGGTACATGATTTCATGCATTCCCAGTGATAAGCCTTTTTCAAAGCGTCTGCGGAAAGTATCGTGAGCCATAAATTGAGCCAGCGTCCATTTGCCCATTAACTTCAAAACATCTGCCATGGTCATACCGCCAAACCACTCAGTTTGCCAGCGAACTTCAGTTTTATCCCTATCCAGCACAGTATATAGCTGATCCATATATTTTTCGGCATTTTTCTTCACGTTTTTCGCAGTCAAAGGCGGGCGAGATTCGTCTCTGCCGGTGGGGTCGCCAATCTGAGCAGTAAAATCTCCGATAATGATCACGCCAATATGACCGAGATCCTGGAAATTGCGCATTTTGCGAATAGGGACAAGGTGTCCGATATGGACATCAGCTCCGGTGGGGTCTATGCCGTATTTTACACGTAGAGGTTTATTATTTTTTGCAGAGCTTTCCAGTTTGAGCAAAAGCTCATTTTCAGGGATGATCTCATCAACACCCTGACGAATTAATTTCATCTCTTCGGCAAATTTCATCTTCATTCCTTCATTTTTTTGTGGAGTGTCAAAATTGCTCTGTTACTTTACTTGTCAATTATGTTAGATTTTGTCTTTGTTCTTCTTGCTTTAAGGGTAGTAATTTTTATTTGTGTTTGATTTCTCCAGCTATTTATACCAGGTTCAGATAATCCTGCAGCCGGTGATCGAAGATATTAAGTCTAAAAGCCTGGGACAGAATTTCGGATACAGTGCGATAAAACAAAGCAGGAGTGTTATTTACCAGATAATAAAACCTGCGGTTATCTTTATAGATTGGTTCTTTCAGGTTCGTGTATCTGGTGCCGGCAAAGGTAATTGCAGCCTGCCCGGCAGCATCTATGATCAGGCAGCCCGGCTTTAATTCCTGCTGTTCTTCCAGAGTCAACAAAGGCTGAGAGGGATCATCAAGCTGGATGCCAGAAACGACAATATCCCAGATATCAAGGGTCTTTTTAAAATCCCTGATAGTCCGCCGGTAAAAGAGTCTCGTTTTAGCCCCAGTTTGGGAAGCAAATTTAAAGGCACCCTGAGACACATTTCCGGCACCGAGAATGGCAATTCTGGTATGAGGCGTGATCATTATACCGTGCGTGAGCGTGGCATGATAGAGGGCAGCATATCCAGCCATCACAGAATTTTCCCAGGTAAAATAATCCTGAACCCAGCTTACGGGGATCACCTGGTCGCGGTGATACAGCTTTGTGCGAATATCCGTATCCAGAATAAAGAGGTCTTTTTCCTTGAAGAGAGTGTTATAAAAATCTTTGCCGGCGGTCAAGGGTTGATGCCAGCCTATAAAAACCTGGCGTTCTCTGACAAATTCGTAATCTTCCTTTTCGATCGGCTTCAGGCAGAAAATTCCTTCACATAAACCAAAAATCTCTTCTCTGTTTCGGATACGTGCACCGCGATTTAAATATTCCGTATCTTCAATGCAAAGCGACTCACCATATCCCTTTTCAAAGTACAATTCGTCAATTATCCCGCCTAAATCCTGAGGTAAAAGCACGACCCGCTTTTCACCTTGCGTCAATGGCTTAACAAATCCGATTTTCATTGTTAACTCCTGAATTAAATATTGGATTTCTGCTTTTTTTTGTCAAATCAATATCAAACTAATTTTTCAGATATTCAGGAATTAGAGAAAAATATTGCCAGCGGGTATTTTTTAAAAATTCTGGTTTTATACATTATAAAGGAGTTTTGGAATGAAATTCTCCCGAATAGATAAGAAATATTTTTGTCTGATGTTGTTAGCGATAGCTGCAGTCTATAGCCTGTCTGCTGCGACAGTCAGTGGATTTGTCCGCAGCAAGGAAACCGGAGAGCCACTTGCTTTTGCCAATGTAATTCTGCTTGATCATAATATCGGGACGCAAACAAATACCAAGGGCTATTATGTGATCTCAATAAATCAAGCCGGTGAATATAATGTGCAATTCAGTCAGATTTCCTGCAAGTCGCAAACGATTACAATAAACTTCTCTGATTTGATGGAAAGCAAAATTATTAATCTTGAACTGGAACGGGAAGCAGTGGAGATAGAAGGCAGTGAAGTACATGAATCACGGGTAATGCAAAAATATCGGGCTAATACCCCGGAGATCCGAGCGGGTAATATCCTCAGCACAGCGGAAAAGATACTGGAAGTTTCTCAACTTGGTGAAGATGACATAATCCGCTCTTTGCAGGCTTTGCCAGGCGTCTCATCATTATCCGATTATTCCAGCGGATTGTATGTCTGGGGTGGCACTTACGATCAGAATCTGATCCTGCTTGATGACATTGCAGTTTATAATCCCACGCATTTTGGCGGGATTTTCAGCATTTTCAATCCAGATGCCATCAGTACGGTTGAATTGATGAAAGGAGGCTATCCTGCCCTGTATGGGGGACGTCTTTCTTCAGTGCTCAGCATTCATAACCGCGAAGGCAACCGCAAGAATTATCAGGGCGTGGCGCGCTGGAGTCTGATCTCTGCTGCTGCCACGATGGAAGGTCCTTTATTTACCAGCAGCGGAAATGCTTCCTGGATGGCATCCTACCGGAGAAATTATTATGACCTGATCGCCAGGCTAATTGATGATATGCCCGAATATTACTTCTATGACGCTCATGCGCGAGTGAACTGGGATATCACACCGGTTAATAAATACTCTCTCAGTTTCTATAATGGTCATGACAATCTGG
Source organism: uncultured Candidatus Cloacimonadota bacterium (assembly GCA_964485055.1). Taxonomy (GTDB): domain Bacteria; phylum Cloacimonadota; class Cloacimonadia; order Cloacimonadales; family TCS61; genus Stygibacter. The sequence goes on along the minus strand of CAZAHZ010000036.1, from coordinate 11,265 downwards.
ATATGGATTTGTTTGATAAGATGAATATCAACTGGGGAAATACAGCTATTTCCCTGATCAATACCAGGGTGTGGGAAGATGGACTTTACGGCAGCTTTATGTTTGCCGGCAGCACATTTGACAGCGTATTCCGCGTTCAGGAAGAAGAGACATCGCTTTATGACTGGGATAACAGTATCAGTGACGGCTCTTTTAAAAGCAGGTTCAGTAAACGCTTTTCCGAAGTGAACAAGCTCGATTTCGGCTTCGAAGCCAAGTATATGAAAGTGATCTTCAAAGTTGACAGTGACCTGCAATATGATCCTTCCAGTCTCTACAATATTGAAGGCAGCAGTCTGATCTCTGCGGTTTATGTTCAGGATTACTGGCAGCCTTATGCGGACTGGAACATCGAACCGGGATTACGGCTTAATTTCTATAAAATGCTTGATGTCAAACCTGCTTCCGCTCCCGAAGCTCAATACCTCAATCTGTCTCCGCGACTTGCCATCAGACGCCTGATTGACAAGACCTCAAATGTCTATCTGGCACTTGGAAGATATTTTCAGTATATGGTTCTGGTAAGTTCCGGAGCCAGCGGTGCCATGGATGTCTGGTTTCCAATAGACGGCAGTGTTGATCCTGCTTATTCTGATCATTATATCTTGGGCTACAAAAAAGAAATTGGCAATAATCTGGCATTTGACCTCGAACTTTATTACAAGGATTACCAAAACCTCGTTGAGGAGGATATGAATTCTTTTTATGACTGGAATAATGAACAAGGAAAACTCTCGGATGTATTATTGCAAGGTTCCGGTTATTCCTGGGGTGCGGATATGCTCCTGCGCACAGACTGGCGGGGTATTTCCGGTTTTGCCGGCTACACCTTTGGCATCACGCGTCGCAAGATGGATAATGCCAATACTGATCCATATTCAGGAGAAGCACAATATTATTATCCCAGTTATGACAGAACCCATCAATTTACATTCATGGAAAATTTTAACCTTGCCCGTGCCTTTAACTGGTATTGGGGTAATGGCGAGCCCGGCATCGGGATAAATGTCTCCTATAAGACCGGTCAACCAGTAGCTTATCCGGAAAAACTGTATTACGATGGCGACCATTATGAATTTCTCTACAGCTATAATGATGCCCAAAGACTCCCGGATTATTTCAGATTAGACCTTTCCATCAGATGTAGATACGTCAAATCCTGGGGCGAAATAGAGCCTTATCTGGAAATCCTCAACCTCACTGCCCGCGATAATGTCAACAGCAGAACCTATGATGTGGTTTTTGAAGATGACGGATATATGAATGTTGACCATGAAGACCTGACAGAAATACCATTGCTGCCCTTATTCGGTGTCACGGTTAAATGGTAAGGAGGAATCATGAATAAATTAATACTTTTAGTAATTTGTATCCTGATCATAAATGCCTGCGATCTCACTGGTCCTCAACGCTTTGAAGATGACCAGCTCGTTATTGCCGGTTATCTTCAGGCTGGAAAAAATGTCTCCATGCAGAACCCTATCTTTATTGGTAAAACAGCTCCGGCTAATGGCGGTCATTTCTTAGATGTATTCATTGTTGATGCCCAGGTCACTATCACCAATATGAATGATGGGCAGATAGATACTCTTTCTTTTGACATGACTGAATACGAAATAGGTTTTTATAATGATAATATCCTGGTCAAAGCCGGAAATACTTATAAAATTGAGGTGCATACAATCATAGACTCTCAGGAAGTATATGCCTTCGCTGAAACCACTGTCCCTGATTCTATTTCCATAGATCTTGATCATAATCAAGTTGCTTCTGATGTCTATGGTTATGCCGATCAATCCAGTGAAAATCTGCCTTCCATTCCCTATGACCGGATAGAAACAGATTTCCCCGTCTATATCGAATTGAATAGCTCTGAGGTGGTTTATAGCTATTACAATTTTTACTGCCTGGAAGATTTTTCCACCGACCTGGAATTCACTCAGCCATTTATGAGTTTCACGCATCTGGAACCTGAAGACGAATCAGCTTATAACAGTCCGCTGGAAAATAATCTGCGGGAAAACAATATGCTCTGGCGTTATCAGCCCCAGCAGGATGATGAAGGCAACTGGTTTCTGCTCGATGACTATTATGCTGCCGGTTTCAGCTATTATGCCCGTTACAGGCTCACAATATATTCCGTTGATGAAAATTTCTACACCTATAAATTTCACAGCGAAAGCTATTTATATGGCGGGATAACGGGAGGTATAGGCTATTTCGGCTCCGTCGCCGGTGAAGATTTTTATACTACAGTCACTAAATAACCGACAGCGATAACTTAGAAAATAATTGACTTTAGAATGCTTTCATACATTTTCGGAATTGAATTCCGAAAATGTATGAAAGCATTTCCAATTGTAACTGTCACGGGTCCCCGTCAATCTGGAAAAACTTCTGATATTAGATCACCTATATCTTGAATATTTGGATAGCCGATAATCTCACTATTAAAACGATGCAAATTTTCATTCCCAGAATAAATGAGAACGTTTTTGTGAACATTCTCTGTTAGTTGGTTGAAGTATTCAATGTTTTTGAGGAGAGCTTTTTTGGGAGTGGAATTTAGTTTAACCTCAATAGGGATCAAACCATAACCACCTTCTATCAGAAAATCTATTTCATTTTGGTGGCTATCTCTGAAATAGTATATTTGGTTTGAAATTCTCGTATTGTGCTTAAGCTTTAAGAGTTCAGATAGGGCATAGGTTTCGAATATCTCTCCCTGCAAGGGATGTACATGTAATTGCCGGGCAGTATGTATTCCTATCAGATTACAGGCTAAACCGGTATCAAGAAAATACATCTTGGGACTTTTCACTGTTCGCTTATTGAAATTGCGATGATATGGCTGGACTAATTCAACTATAAAACTCGCCTGCAAAATTGAAATCCAACCCTTTATTGTCTTATAATTAACTCCAATTTCATTTGAGATATTGCTGAAATTAACGATCTGCCCTGTTCTCCCCGCGCAAAGTCTCACAAATCTCTGAAAATCATTTAGATCGCGAATATTTAACAGATTCCTGACATCCCTCTGTATATAGGTGTCAAAATATGACTGATAAAATTCTTTATGATCCAGTTGTTTATCGAATATTCGAGGATACCAGCCTTTGACTATAATTTCGTCCAAATCAGGATAACCACTTTTATTTGAATAAAGCTCATTATAACTGAAGGGAAATAACTTGAATATCACTGTCCTGCCTGCCAGCGATTGCGACACTGAATTTAAATATTCAAATTGATTGCTGCCGGTTAATATGTACATTGCAGGTTTATTTACTTCATCAATATGCCGCTGCAGGTAAGATGTTAGTTCTGGAACACGTTGAAATTCATCAATTATTACTCTCTCTCCATAATTCTTCAGGAAATCTCTGGGGTCAGAAGATACATATTCCCGCATATCAGGGTCTTCTAATGATATATATTTATAATCAGGAAATTTCATCTTTACAAAGGTTGATTTACCTGACTGACGTGGTCATGAAATTGTAATAACAGGAAACCCTTTTGCTGCTTTGTCTATATAATCAGACATTGTCCTTTTAATCAGCATATTAACTCCTGAGTTAGATGTGTCATCAGAAGGATAAATGTCAAGTGAAATTGTGCAAAATAGGAATAATATTTCTAATTTGTACAGACTCGCCCCGCTCTCGGCTGCCTGTTAACTATGTTCACTACGTTAACATCCCCTTCTCATCCGTATAAGCTAAATTATCTACTTGACATAACCACCTGTTATTAAGGCAGAATATATTTATGAATAAATATGATGTAATAGTCGTAGGAGCCGGACATGCCGGAGTGGAAGCAGCATCTGCTGCTGCCCGGATGGGTGCCAATACAATTCTGTTTGTGATCAAAATGGAAAGTATTGCCCGCATGAGCTGTAATCCCACAATAGGCGGACCTGCCAAAGGTCATCTCGCCCGTGAGATTGATGCCCTCGGCGGTCTCATCGGAAAAGCTGCCGATAGCACAGGCATCCAGTTCCGCATGCTTAACCGCAAAAAAGGACCTGCTGTCTGGGCACCCCGCTGCCAGAATGACCGTGGTTTATATTCCCGCTTTATGGCTGCCGAACTGGAAAATACGGCTAATCTCCTGATCATTGAGTCCACTATTGATGAAATTCTGGTAGAAGACGGCAAGGTAACCGGTGTCCGCTCACACCTACATGAAGATTACTTCGCTCCCCGCATTATTATTACCACCGGCACTTTCCTGCGAGGCAGGGTTTTTGTCGGTGATGTGGCTTATAGTGCCGGTCGTGCCGGAGAACCTTCCGCAGATAAGCTTTCGCACTCTCTGGAAAAAGTTGGCTTGCACCTGGCACGCTTTAAAACCGGTACTCCCCCGCGTATTGATATTAGAACCGCAGACCTTGACCGCATGGAAGTTCAACCGGGAGACGAAAACCCCACTGGTTTCTCATATTATCGCGATATTGAACTCAAGAACCTGGTTAACTGCTATCTAACCTGGACAAATCCCACCACTCACCGCATTATCCACAATAATCTGGATAAATCCTCTCTTTACGGCGGTTTTATCAGTGGCACAGGTCCCCGTTATTGTCCTTCGATCGAAGACAAAGTTGTCAAATTCTCCTCAAAAGAACATCACCAAGTCTTTATCGAGCCTGAAGGTCTGCATACTTACGAAGCTTACGTGAACGGAGTCTCAAATAGTCTGCCGCCGATTATACAAAAACAGATGCTTGCCTCGATCTCAGGACTGGAAAATGCCCGTATCATGCGTTATGGTTATGCAATTGAATATGATTATGTGATCCCCGACAGTCTAAAATCCACAATGGAAGTTAAACAGGTGCAGGGACTCTATCTGGCAGGTCAGATAAACGGTACCAGTGGCTATGAAGAAGCAGCAGCTCAAGGTATTGCTGCCGGGATCAATGCCGTCCTCAGCCTTGACGGACAACCTCCCCTCATCTTTGACCGCTCCCAAAGCTATCTCGGTGTTTTACTTGACGACCTGGTGACAAAAGGTACAAATGAACCGTATCGGCTGTTTACTTCCCGCTCGGAATACCGCCTCTATCTAAGGCAGGATAATGCGGATGAAAGAATGATGCCTATAGGATACAAACTTGGACTGGTTAGCGAAACCCGCTGGGAGAAATTCCAGGAGGTGCAGAAGGTGATGAAGCGTGAAACGCAATATCTCAGTGAACATAATACAATCAATTCTGAAGAATTGCGCGAACCTACCCGCCTTGTGAATATGCTCAAGCGTCCCCAGACTGAATTTGAAGACCTTCAAAAATATGGCTACATTATCCCCCCAGACGTTACGCCGGATATCAGAAACCGCATTTTGCTGAATGTTAAATATGCCGGATATTTCGGAAGACAATTACGTGATATCGAGCGATTTAACCGCCTTGAACAATCCGAATTACCTCCCGAAATTAATTATATGCAAATCGAAAGCATTGCCTGGGAAGCCCGTGAAAAATTGAACCGCATCAAGCCTCTTTCCATTGGGCAGGCTGCCAGGATCCCCGGCGTGAATAGCACTGATATCAATGCCCTCATCATATATCTCAAAAAACAGAATAAGGAGTTCTGATGAAAAACCTGGTCTGGATAATTCTTCTTATTTTTCTAACCGGTTGTGCCGGACATGGCAATAAGACATTGGAAGAAAATTTGATACCTCGGGGACGTTATATGCCAATACCCAACTGGTTTATCAGTGTCCCTGCTGGTGATTTCTGCTTCGGTACTGCCAAACTTACTGTCAACGATCCCGAAGTTAAAATGTCCGCTCTTCAGAATGCTACGGTCAATTACTGTAAAAATAACAATTGCTATGTTGTTAATAAAAAAGCGATCCGTAATACCCAGATTACTCCAGAGTCCGGTACAAGAGAATTTCAGGTCGTTGTTACCAGCGATCCTGAACAGCTTTACAAAATTAGAGATAATCTGCAGCTCCTCGATTATTTCTGGTTATATGACAATTTTATCGGCATTTATTCTACCGGCAATAGTATAATAGACACTTCCAGAATTGAAGTCTGGATCAATGAAAAAAATGGATATTACTATCCTGAATGGTTCAAAGGAGACCTGTTTATCGAAGCAGGGCAGGTGTTCACTGATGTAGCCTGTAATTCCCATGACCTGTTTAACGCCTGGCAGGAGGCTCTTGACGCTGGTCGTGTCAGTCTTGCCGGATATTCGAAGATCAAGGTTGATGCTTCCGTTTATCATATCAACGGAGTCCGCGATAAGTTGATCGCCCTGGAAACCAGCCTGAAAATGAATAATATGAGCATAGATAAAATCTTTATAAGACGCTATCTCGGTAGCGGTGGTCCCGGTTATGCGGTTTATTTGCGTATGGCTTTGGATACGGGGATACAGAAATGAAATTTATCGCAGTTATTCCTGCCCGATGGCAATCTTCACGCTTTCCCGGAAAACCTCTCGCTCTGCTCCATAAAAAACCTGTTATACAGCATGTTTATGAAAATGTGCTCCAAAGCTGTCTTTTTCAAGAAGTGATCGTTGCCACTGATTCTGAAAAGATCAGAGATGCCGTGCTCAAATTTAACGGCATTGTGGAAATGACTGAACCTGATCACCCCAGCGGAACTGACCGTATTGCGGAAGTCTGTCTCAGGCACGATTTCGATGTCGTGGTAAATGTACAGGGTGATGAACCTTTTATTACCACCGAGCCGTTAAGAAAATTGACTGCTGCTTTCCTCGATGAGAAAGTTGAAGTCGCTTCCCTGATGCACAAAATATCACTCAGGATTGATGATCCCAATCAGGTGAAAGTTGTCTGTGATAATAACGGCAATGCCCTGTATTTTTCCCGCTCACTGATCCCATATAACAGGGATAATAATCCGGATGTTGATTATTTCGGGCACGTTGGCGTTTATGCCTTCCGCAAAGAAACTCTCTATAAATTTATCGCTCTTCCTCAGGGTAAACTGGAAATTGCCGAAAAACTTGAACAGCTCCGCCTTCTCGAAAATGGTATCCCCATCAAAATGATCCTGACCACTTACTCCGGCTTCGGTATTGATACTCCCAAAAATCTTAAAGACGCCCAAAAAATCCTCATCTCCTCTATCAACTAACTAATATTTCCGACCAGTGCTAACTCATTGAAATAAAATGAGATAAATCGTATTTAAGTGTTGACAAAAAATCCTTGTAATTTATTATAGCTTAGTGAGTTAGACAAATAACTCGCAAATAATAAAATACAAGGATAAGCCAGGATGAAAGAATATTAGCAGATAAAATTGTCAAGCACAGATGCAGGACACGCGATAGAAATGTTCAAGAAATTTAATATGAACTCATTCCTTGAGAAATGTCATATTACTAAAACCAAAGGACACTCAATAAACGACCTACTTTATAATATGTAGATTTTGATTCTTGAAGATAGCAATTCTATTTATAATGGAGTAGTGAATATTCCGAAGCAATTGAGCCACCTTATCCGATTTTGAGAGCCAATGATAGGTTAAGTATTTTATTGCACATAGTTACGCTTCATGAAAGAAGAATATTGTGCAGAAAGAGACCAATATAGCGGTGGTGGCTGCGGAGTGGAGACGTAGTCGGAAAGGAGCAGCCACCACTGCAAAACGAAAGCTATTCCATACCATTGATTCAGTCTCCATATGCTTATTTACACCATTGAACATCATAAATCAATGATCAGAGACAGGAGCTATTTGGCAAGGTGGCTCTATCTTGTCGGATTATTCAGATAATAAATACCTTACGCAAAGTATCAGCCCCCAATAACCTCCCGGTGGCATTAGAGTGGCTTTATGATACAATATTACTTCTTATTTTATTCATATCAAATTCATTAAAGCATATAGTGCGTTATACTCTGATGTTTACTCTGTTCATAAAAAAAATACTGCAAAAAAAGGATATTATATAGTTTCTAACATACCCCGTATTTTAATTTTAAAAGCTCATCAATTTTTTCAATATATGATACATCCTCTTTATCATTAAAAATAGATTCACGATACTTATTATATAGCTTATTTATTTTTGTTATATTTTCTTTGCTTAAAAGAGATAAATCTAACATTAAAGCATTATTCAAATCATTTGGCTCAAATTTATTTAACCCATTTCCATATTCTCGCCTATTATCATTAAATATCTGTTTAGCTACATCAGTTAATAAATAAGCAAAAAGTAAGTCAACATCAATATTGTAGAATAAATCATTAACTATATATATGCAGTGAAAAGTGGTTAAATTACTAATCTCTGCTTCATTACGAATAAACTTGATTCCGTTTCTATTAAATACTCCAACCCAGATTGGTGATGGATGTCTATTTTCCAGTAAATGCCAGGGATTTCTTTTTGAAGTTAAATATCTTTTATGAATTTCTTCATCTTCTCCCATCTCTAAATATTTTAGAATGTATTTATCGGAGGGATATTTACCGGCATTGAATAAATAGATATTAGAATTATCCTGTTCAAGCTTCTCAAAATCGCCTTTTGTAAAAAATGGTTTACTTATATCTTTTGATTTCGTAATACATGGCAATAAGTATTTTTTATCAATATTGTATTTTAAAGCTTTTTGTAGATTAAAAACAAAGTATTCATTTGCTCCTGTTGCAATTCCCCTTACTACTTTTGCTACACTATTAAAAGGAATCAGATTTTTATAATTTAAACTGCCTTGATCCTGATAATAATTTCTCCACTTAATTTTTGGGTTCATATCCGTTACTTTGATTGAAACTTCACCACTATTATGAGGGTAATTTCTGATAATAGTATCAATTTTACTTAATTCAGCAGTATTTGTAATCGTTGTGAAATGAACTAAGCTATTATTATTATCTTTTGCCATCATAATAATTGCACTTGTCGTAAGAACATCTTCAAAGACATTTTCTTTGAAATCAAAAATTATAATATGTCTCAAAGCATCAGACTTTAAAAGATAATCTTTAATATGTATCCCATAATCAGAATTTAGAAACTCCGAAGGTATTATAAATGCTGCCCGTCCTTTCTTATTGAGCTGATATATAGATTTTAAAAGAAACAGAGTATAGATATTTGTAAAACCACTTAATTTTAAATTTAATGTTGATCTAAATTTCTCTAAAATTCTTTTATTCTCATAATCATGAAATTTGAAGTAAGGTGGATTACAAATTATTGCATCATATTTATTGTCCCAATCATTTATTAGATAATCTTCTAAATACAATTTAACATCTTGATAATTTTTAAAATTATCTTTTGCTGCCTTAAAAATCACCGGATCAATATCAAAACATGTAGTCTTTATTCCCTTCCTTTTGTTAAATATTAGTCTTGAAAAAATGCCCAAACCAAATGCAGGTTCAAGTAAAGTAGTAAACTTGTGATTTTCTAATAGCCAATCAACCATTAGTTGTGCTATTGGTTCTGGTGTAAAATATTGAGCAAATTTCCTGCGATGAGAAATACTGACTGATTTTGTATAATTCTTCTCTATATTCATTTTAAAAATCTTGTATTTTAAGCAATGACTTCAGGTTATCAATATCCAAATATGCAGTTCCTTTTTTAAATTCTACGTAAAAAAGTAACCGACCACGTCCCATTTCTCTTCTTACACTATTATGTTCAGGTTCTATTATTTTATAAGCAATTTGCGTTGTTTTGTGAGTGTTTATTTTTATAGTTGTCTTATTCTGATTTTTTACATCATTACTAATCTCATAGTATTCACCTTCTTTTTCAGAATCAGATAGAAGCGTGAATATTTCACTAAAGGAAATCCCAAAAGATTTATCAAAAAATACCTGGAAATAGTAATGAGGAACATTGAATTTTTCAATCCATTTATATACTACTTTTATGTCTTCTACTTTAGGGGTTATACTTAAATAATCTCTCTTTTGAACGATTGAGATAGCGTCTTTTAAGTCTTTGAATAGCAAAGTAAGTTCTACTAATCTCTCTGAGGATCTCCAGCTTGGTCTTCTAAATCTTACTGCACTAATTGTGCTTTCATTTATCCCATTTAAAATTTCAATATAATGCCTTTTCTGGGGATGCTGCAAAATATCTGAATATTCAGATAAAATCTTATTTTTATATCCCATTGCTTTACTAAGATACAAAGTCGTTCTTTTCTGCATCTCTTCTTCATATTTATCAATAAGAAATGCACTTGATCGAATTTCTAAACCGGCAATAGCCTTTTTTACATAACTTTCAATTTGAGTATGCTCGATTTTACTTATATCATACCCTAATTCAGATCTGAAATCCTGTTTCTTAAAAACTAATAGATCTGGTCGTTTGCCAATATTATCCAGCTCATCTTGAAAATCATTATAGAAATGGTCAAAACCTTCTTCGCCGGCAATTAAATCATCAGATTTACCATATCTCACTGCAATGTAATTTTGAGATGTTTCATTTATTGCCCGAAATATTAAATCCTCTGCCCAATCACCTTGTTCTTTATTCGTTATAAAATTCGACGATGCTTGAGTAGGTGGAGAATTTCTTTCACGTGAATGCGAAAAATCAACAATTGTCGCAGGTATTAACTTTGCTAACTCTCTTAGTTCTTCAAAATATTCCATACCATCTCCTTCTATTAATGCCTTATAATTTATTGGCATTTACTTTACAAGGAAAATGTGAAACCTGGATGATAAATTATTTAATTCAATTAAGATTCAGAAAATATCTGCAGTAACTAAAAAATTATAAGCCATATATCAGCAATCCAGCTTTTCCGATGCGTCCACTAAATATTCACCAGAAATCTTGTCGTAGTACCAGCCAAAACTCCTGCTTAGCTGGGTGGATTGTATGTGTGTTTAGCTCGTAGTGCTTATCTATTTGTAGTAAACATGTCCTCTTCCACCCTCCCAACAGCATCGCCGGTGAGAGATAGGAATTTCAGAATATTTAAGCTGATAAGAAACTAAAACTGAAAATACAATATCCAATAGTTCCAAAATTAATAACCCCACTTATTTAAGATAAAAATTGCCATAATCAACTGATAATAAATACCTTACGCAAGGTATCAGTCTGCAATAACCTCCCTGTGGTATTAGAGTGGCTTCCCTGTGGGTTTCAAAGGTATGATACAGAATTACTTCTTATGAGTTCAGTGCAAAAACCTCATTAAGTCAAAAAGAGAGAGGAGAAAGATATT
>CAZAHZ010000035.1:0-17563 GCA_964485055.1 uncultured Candidatus Cloacimonadota bacterium | reverse complement strand
AAATACGTCAATTGATATATCCCGATTATGGGGTTTTTACAGTGAACTCTTATATATATTAAACCTTATTCACTGAATATAAATTACAATGACAACTTCAATATTTAATATAAGCATGTCAATAAAATTTAGTATAATTCTATTATAAATAAGGAAGCGTATTTTTGATGATTTTGAGTTTTCGTTAGCCAACATTTATTTTATCTGGACTCAGTTTAGGAATTTAATAAAAAAGTCAATCGCCTGCCTTCAACTGGTTTAGTAAAGCAAACCGGTTTATAGGATAAAAATATAGCTGATAAAGGAGAGCAATATGAAAGTTAAGCCTTTTTGGGTAATAATTATTTGTCTGCTGGTAGCAGGGCTGTTTGCCGGCTTGGAAGAAAATCCAAGGAGGACCAGCTTCGATGAATATTACCTGCCGATTATTGAACAGGCAAATTTCACTCCCGGCATCACCAATCCTTATCTACCTCTTGTAATTGGTAATAAATGGACTTATAAAGAAACCGGTGAAGAACCATCTGAGAAAATCCAGGTTGAAGTGCTGAACGAGACAAAGATGGTTTTGGGGATAGCCTGTACCGTGGTGAGAGACCGCGTTTATGAAGATGGAAATCTGGTAGAAGATACCAGTGACTGGTTTGCCCAGGACTTGAATGGGAACGTCTGGTATATGGGCGAGGATTCCAAAGTAATTGTGGACGGGGAGATTGTAAGCACTCATGGATCATGGGAAGCAGGTATTGATGGAGCACAGCCGGGGATTATAATGTGGGCATCTCCATTTCCAGGTATCCCCTACCGTCAGGAGTACTTGTACGGAGAGGCTGAGGACTGGGGACAGGTAATTGCCATCCTTGATTCATATACTATCGGTGAGAAAACATTTACCAGTGTTGTTAAAACCAAAGAATGGAGTGCGCTTGAAACTGGCTCCTCTGAGTTCAAATATTATGCCCCAGGTATAGGTCTCATCCGTGAAGAATCAGGAAAAAACCCCAAATATTGTATCAATCTGATAGAGACAAATACCGGAAAATAAAACAGGAATCTATCAGTTATTTTTCACTGTAATTGAAATATTGTCATATTTATCATATACTTACAGCAATCACTTCTTGTCTTATATGCTTTTAATATTCCTTCACAGCTTTTGATTCCTGATAAAGTATTAAATTCTAACTGGAGATTTCATTGTTTTAATTACAGTTAAATTACATGTGTACTATATTTTGAATTAGATTATTTCTGTTAAATTATCACTATTTATAAATTTATTGGTTTTTTACAGTATTTTACCATACTTTCTATCCTAATTTACTGATTAATAAGCTCATTAGTGTATATTTAGAAATCTTAATGTAGAACAACATAGCACAATCTAACAATAAAATGTCAGATTGTGCTTTGTTGTTCTAATCTATTGTTTTTAAGTATTTATTAAGAAAATAACGTATATGATGTATTGAGATGAAACAAATTCGAGAATGGAAACTCATGTTTGGGATTTTAGATATAGATAATCTACTGACGAAATTGGATAATTTTGCTAGCAAAAAGTATGTAAAGCAGTGATCAATATGGTTATGCCTGAGAGTCCTGATAAAAATATTTCTTTACAGGAAAATAATGGAGAGTTTGTGTGACTACATAAAAATAAAAAAAAAGGAGGTATTTATGATTTTAGCAGAAGGAAGGTTATTAGTAACCTGAACTGTTGATTTAGCTTAATATGTCACTAACCCGGATATTATGTCAGATCCGGGTAAAAATATAGTTTAGCGGAATCAGCAGAGAGATTTTAATCAAGCTGGTCCCGCTATAATTTTAGCCGGTAGAAAAATTCCGGTAAAGGTTTCGGGACAGGTATCCGAAACCGATTTTTTTTTAAGGGACAGCTTAACCAGAAACAAAGACAGATCAGGTCAGGCTGGACGGACATCAGTAATGGGATTTTTTTATGGGACGGCTTAACCAGAAACAAGGAGGCAAAAATGAGACGAAGTGTACGCAAAGTTATTAACCGGAAGCGTCCCTCACATCCTGATGAAGCGCATACAAAAGCCAAAAGCTGGTTCAAGCGGAAGAGCAGGAAATCAGTGAGGAAATTTGAGAAGCAGCAAATTAAAGACCCTCAAGACCAGGTAACTGGTTAGGTCTTTTACAACTGGAGGAAAAGTGACATTAGAGCAATTAGGCTGGAACTTATTTTTCGAAAAGAAATTTGAGGAATATAAAGAACAGGGATTTTGTGCAGCAAGAGTAGCCCGGGAACATAAGAATTTATACTGGTTATTTACGGAAGCTGGAGAGGAAATGGCGATTCTGTCCGATAAGCTTTTTATGAATGCCTTTACCAGTATTGAATTACCGGCAGTAGGCGACTGGGTTGTTTACGACCGTAAGCCGGATTTTGAAAGATTATTCATAGAAGGTATCTTGCCCAGGCAGAGCAAGTTTTCACGTAAGGGCAAAAATACTTATGGCAGAAATTACACTAAGGATGGCACTTCTGATGAGCAAATAATATCAGCGAATATAGACACCGTTTTTCTGGTGATCTCACTGGATCGGGATTTTAATCAGCGTAAGATAGAAAGGTATCTTACGCTGATCTGGGACAGTTGTTCAAATCCGGTGATAATCCTGAATAAAGCAGATCAGTGTGAAGATATTGAATATTACCGTTCGGAAGCGGAAGCGGTGGCAATGGGCATACCAATACATATTGTGAGTGCCCTGGAAAATACCGGCATTGATGAATTGCTGCCTTTTATCGAAACAGGTAAGACTATCACTTTCATTGGTTCTTCGGGTACTGGCAAATCATCAATAATTAACCGGATAATGGGTGAAGAAAGGCAATATGTGAGTCACGTGCGGGAAGGAGACAATCGGGGACGACATACGACCACCAGCCGTGAAATGATATTTACACCCAATGGCAGTATAATTATTGATAATCCGGGTATGCGTGATATCCAGCTATCGGTTAGTGAAGAAACATTGGACAGAACATTCTCAGATATTGCGGAATTGATACTGCAGTGTAAATTCAGAAATTGCCGTCATGAGACCGAGCCTGGATGTGCGATACGGGAAGCGATAGAAAACGGAGAATTATCGCAGGAACGGTATGAGAGTTACCAGAAGATGCAGCGTGAAGTTCGCTTTCAGGAAAAGCGGAAGAAGCAGCGAGAGAAATTCATTGAAAATGCCAGGTCGCAACAAAGAGTGCAGGGCATCAAGATCAAGAAACATCGTTAGAAAATAATTATCAGGCTTGGCAATACGGCAGATATTCAATACTTTTTATGTTCTAATCACAGAGCATTTATAAGTTAACAAATAGCTTTAAGTGCAGGTAGTTAATAAAATGAGCAGCAGATATATAGCTGCTGCTCATATTTATATAAATCAGCTTATTTCGGAGCCATCCTCAATATCGTTCATAGGAGTAAGGAGTGAGAGTTTGCCTTCGGGATTGACGGCAGCAAGGATCATGCCCTGGGATTCGACACCCATTATTTTTCTGGGTTTGAGATTGATGAGCATGGCAACATTTTTCCCGATCAAGTCTTCAGGAGCGTAATTTTGTGAGATACCGGAAACAATTTCTCTGGTTTCGCCAGCGATTTTTACGCGTAGTTTAAGGAGTTTTTTTGATTTGGCAATTTTCTCAGCACTGATAACCTTCACGACTCTCATTTCCAGCTTCTGGAAATCTTCATATTCTATTTCTGCTTTATGTACACAGGGAGTTTCCGGAGCATCCTGGTCATTAAGAAGATTTATCTGCTCTTCTACCTGTTCATCAGTTATCTTGATAAATAAAGGTTCAATTTCACCAATTACATATTCCGAAATCCTGTGGGGAATATCCTGCCAGTTAAATTCCGTGCTCAAGTTCATCATATCGCGTAATTTCTGCATCTTACCGGGTAGAACCGGAGTGAAGGCAATGGAGGTCATCCGCAATAATTCCAGGCATAAATAGAGAGTTTCCTGAGTATGTGGCTTATCAACCTTAACTGCTTTCCAGGGAGCTCTTTCATCAAAATACTGATTACCTGTTCGGGCAATGTCCATAATCAGATTAGTAACTTTGCGGACGCGGAAGTTTCTGTAGCAGGCTTCAATTTCATTTATTGTATTAGAGATTTGATCGAGTACTGACAGAGTTTTTTCTGATAAAGCCGAAGGTTGCAGAATTTTACCGTCAAAATATTTTATGATAAAGGAGAAGACACGATTTGCCAGATTACCCAGAATATTAGCCAGTTCATTATTGATGCGAGCCTGAAAATCCTGCCAGGTGAAATCAGCATCTTTGCTCTCAGGGGCATTAACGGCAAGAACGTAGCGTAATAATTCACCATCAAAAGCTTTGAGGTAATCATCAACCCAAATGGCGTAATTACGGCTGGTGGAGACTTTGCTGCCCTCGATGTTCAGGTATTCATTTGCGGGGATATCATAAGGCAGGATATACGGTTCGTTCTGTTCCATCAGAACGGCGGGCCAGATCATGGCATGAAAGGGGATATTATCTTTGCCAATGAAATGGATCAACTTGCATTCAGGGTCAAACCAGTAGTCTTTCCATTTATCGGGAGCACCGCAATTTTCTGCCCATTCCACAGTTGATGAGATATAACCAATAGTTGCCTCAAACCAGACATAAAGTACTTTTCCATCAGCTTCCGGTAAGGGGACAGGAATTCCCCAGTTTATATCACGTGTAATAGCTCTTTCAACCAAGCCAACATTCAGCCAGCTCATAATAAAATTATGAACATTATCTTTCCAGTATGTTTTTGTAGTCAGCCATTCTTTGAGCATATTCTCGAATTTGGGTAACTCCAGATACCAGTGGTTGGTTTCTTTAATAACGGGTGTATTTCCGCATATTTTACATTTAGGTTCTACCAGTTCAATGGAATTAATCAATTTACCGCAATTATCGCACTGGTCACCACGAGCACCATCAGCTTTGCAAAAGGGACAGATGCCTTCCACGTAACGGTCAGCCAGGAATCTTTTATCATGTTCACAATAGAACTGCTGGCTGGATTTCTGAACTATATAACCCTTTTCCAGTAGAGCCAGGAAGAATTTTTGGGAAATGGCATGATGGAAAGGTCTGGCAGTACCGCTGAAATTATCAAAACAGATATTTAAACCAGCGAAACTCTTTTCAATTTGATCATGATAGAAATCAACAAGAGTGCGAGGAGTTTTGCCTTCTTTCTCAGCTTTTATGGAAACCGGAGCGCCATGCTCATCAGTGCCGGACACAAATATAATATCAGAACCTAATAAACGATGGAAACGGACAAATATATCTGCCGGAAGATATGCTCCCGCCACATGACCAATATGCAGGGGACCATTTGCATATATCAAAGCACTGGTAACTAAAATCTTTTCCAAATTTATCTCCTTAATTTCGAATAGTTAGATTTTTTTTTAAGAGGGCATATAAAAGTCAAGAATTAAGATTTTTCCTAAACAGCATTCATGCTTTCAATCCAGCCAGATAGCCGGTGGAGAAAGCAATTTGAAGATTATATCCACCTGTGTAGGCATCCACATCAATAACCTCACCCGCAAAAAACAAATGGCTTTCCAGACGGGATTCCATGCTGCGGGGGTCAATTTCATTCACGCAGACTCCGCCAGAGGTGATGATAGCTTCCGATAAGGGTCGAAAACAGGTAAGCGTCATAGTCATCTCTTTCAGCAGGTTCAATAGTATCTTTCTTTCTTCCTTTCGGATGCTGTGTGCCGGGCGATCAGCATCAATCCCGCTGAGTTTAACAATAACACTGATCATTTTCTGCGGTAAAAGGTGTTTCAGCAGGTTATGAAAGAGTTTACTGGGATATTCGTCAATTTCACGCAATAATCTTTTATCAAGAGTTGTAGTATCGAGAGCTGGTTTCAGGTCAATAACAAGTTTGATCCCTCTGATATCCTGAATATGAGAAGATGCAGATAAAATGACAGGACCACTAACTCCATAATGCGTGAACAACATCTCGCCAAAATCTTTGTAGAGAATCTTCTGGTTGCTGCTCAGTAATTTGATCTCCACATTTTTTAGAGATAAACCCTGCATTTCTGTGACCCAGCTTTCAGCAACTTCAATGGGCACCAGGGAAGGCTTAAGAAAATTTATATGATGCCCGAATTTTTCAGCAAAGCGATAGCCATCACCAGTGGAGCCAGTAATCGGATAACTCTTTCCGCCCGTGGCAATAATCACGGAATCAGCATTATAACGTGTACCGCTGTTACCCAAAATAACAAATCTGCCATTAATTTTTGCCAGGTTTTTCACATTCTCTTTGACTATCTTCACCTTATTTTCGTTCATAAACCTTCTTAAGGCAAATACAATATCACCTGATCTGTCACTTTCCGGAAAAACCCTGTTACCCCTTTCAACTTTACTCGGTACTCCATAATCTTCGAAAAAGCGGATAGTATCGTCAGCAGTGAAGCCATAGAGAGCATTAGTGAGAAAGATACCATTTTTGGGGCAATTCGTGATATGGTTCTGAACATCAGAGAAATTGGTAAAATTGCATCTTCCTTTCCCTGTGATCATCAGCTTTCTTCCGATTCTTTCATTCTTTTCCAGGAGTAGTACATCTTTACCCTGCCTGGCAGCCGTTCCTGCAGCCAGGCAGCCTGCTGCGCCACCTCCAATAACAATTACATCACACATAAAGGCGTCTCTATTGTAAATTCGGCTCCGTCGTCAACATTTCTGATATAGATTTTACCATGTAGTTTATTCTCTATTATTTTGCGGCTGATGTATAATCCCAGACCTGCCCCAGAGGGATGTATCTTGGTAGTAAAAAACGGAGTAAATATCTTTTCATTGTATTCTGAAGGAATTCCTCCAGCGTTATCTAATATCCGCAGGAAAGAGGTATTATCGTCTTTAAATAATTCAATACTGATCTTGCCGGCTTTGATATCGCCAATCTTGATCGCTTCTCTGGAATTATTTAAGAGATTCAATATCACATGAGCATATTCATGAGTAAAACCCAAAAAGCAGCATTCCTCCTGCAGGTTCAATTCAATCTCTATCGCCTCCTTAATGAAAACTTCAGACATAACATTAACTAATTTTCTGATTATAACTCCAATGTCATATTCAGCTTTGTCTTCTTTGTGATTAAATAAAAAATTAAATTCCTCCAGCGAAGCTGAGATTAAATGTATTGCCTTTAATGCCTGATCCTTCTGCAGATTGAGTTTTTCTTCTTTGAAATCGCCAAATTGCTCTTTATTCTTGAGATTCTGGAAATATAAATCTAAATAATTTAAGGGGTAATGCCATTGAGAGTTGATTGTGGAAAATAAATTTCCCAAAGTGGCTAACTGAGATTGCACGATCAGAAGATCATCCTTTACCTGTAATTGCCCTGTTTTCTCCTCCAGAAGAAATTTCAAATTTTCATTATTATTTATCAATTGAACATTATTAAGCTTTAATTCATCTGCTTCCAGAATATCATTAGTGATATCGAGCAACATTATAGCAATCTGATTTTCAGAAACCTGATAAACTGAAACATCTATCCATTTCTCAATTGCCGGCATATAATCTATAAATTTTGCAGGTTCGCCAGTGATAGCCACATTTCCAAATCTTTCTATCCAGTGTGGTTCAAGATCAGGAAGGACATTTGAAGTCTGCTTATCCACCAAATCGTTTTCGATATTAAGAATGCCTGCAAAAGAAGGGTTATTTAGCAGAAATCTGAAATCGGCTGCAATATCAGCCTCATAAAAATTCATTTCCAGGATAGCACATCCAAGAGCTATTTTATCAAATAGAAGTTGATAATTTTCGCGGCTTTCTGAAATATCCAGGAATAATTTCTGTTTCTCTGTATTATCAATTATGTAACCCTGAATATTCAGGATTTGCCCATTTTTTATCTCTCTCACGTAGCGGATGTCGCAATAGAATTCATCTTCGGAAAGGGGATTATCCACTTTATATTCATAGTGGAAATTTTTCTGTCCAGGAAATCCCAGGCTGATAACCTGCTCATTAGAAAGACATATTGCTTCGCTAAATCCAGCTTCACGGGCTGTATGACCAATGATTCTATCTCTTTCAATTCCAAATAACCTGGTTACCTGCGAGTTAATCTGTTGAAACTTCCCATTCTGGTCCATGCTGAATATTATAACAGGAAGATTCTCAGTTAAACTCGTCCAGAGAATATCCTTTTTCAGCAAATCCTGCTTTATTTTCCCATTTTGGATATTGATATAAATCATATAGACTAAAACAACACAAATTAATAAAAGAGCAGTCAGCAAATACATTAACTGACGATTATGCTGCTGACGAGTAAATTCTTCCATATCATCTATTATCGCATTTTCAGGCAAATTTCTTTTATTTATGGAATATAGATCAAGCTGTTTCAGATTAAATACTGGTGGAAAAAGGTTGTCAGATAGATAATCTCTGCTATGGATGTTATTCAATGAAAAGCCGCGGAGATAATCTGAAGCCATCATGGCTGTAGAAACTCCATGTGCGTAAGGATCAGTG
Organism: uncultured Candidatus Cloacimonadota bacterium; assembly: GCA_964485055.1. Taxonomy (GTDB): domain Bacteria; phylum Cloacimonadota; class Cloacimonadia; order Cloacimonadales; family TCS61; genus Stygibacter. The sequence goes on along the minus strand of CAZAHZ010000035.1, from coordinate 8,967 downwards.
ACATATCCACCAATGACATTAAGACTTAGATAGATTCTATTAATAGTGAAAACTGGACTGTTACATCTCCGTAATATACGTTTTGCTGCTGGAATATGTGACAAATATTCACCATTTGAGTCAACAATATATGAAAAATATAAGACGGCAGTATTTTTCGGGAGTGATGCCAATTCTTCTTCCAGTTCATTGTATGTTTTGTTTTCGGAGATTTTTAGTATAATTCCCGAAACATTTCCTTCTATTTCCTGTTTTATCCGTTGCTGGTAGATTTGATTCGTTCTAGTATTAGAGTCCGCAACTGCCAGGATAACTTCGCAATCCGGCAGAAGTTTTTTAATAAGGAAAAAGTTTTTTTCTATCGGATTAGCCTCGAAGACACCTTTGATATCAGAGTAATCAGCCAAGTCTTTTTCTGAGAGGTTGTTAACCCCACAAAAAAAGATTGGGATGTCGGGAAAACAGCTATCTCGATATTTTTTTAAAAAATCAAGGGCATGATCATCACAACTAATAATAGCCTGAAAAGATGTACTTTCGTATTTAAATTTCAAGGCTTCTGCGGTATGGAGAAAATATAATTCATTATTATATCTTTTTGCATCTAGAAATTCATAGGTAACTTGAATCTCTATATCATGTTCAGAATTTATCACGCTATTTATTCCTGCATTAATTTCATCTACCCACACCATCGAAGGTGAATATGAATGAAGAACAAGAATATGCTTCGGCTCATATTGATATTCGCAGCATAATCGAGCAACCGAAATCAGTAATATCAATAATATTAACATTTTCAACTTTCCAGACATCTTTACCTCCAAAGCTACAATTCAGCAAAGTTGATAATCTGTAAATAAATTCTTCTTTCTTTAATTAATAAATACCAGTTATCGATTTTTTATTTAAGACAATTTTAATTTCATAATTCATTTGAAGTACCTGATAAGTGCACTCTACGAGCCAGGAATCTGTCATTTTGCTAAATCTGTATGCCTTCTAAGAGGAAAATTATAATTATTATTTGACTTTAGCTACGAATATTTTTGATTGGGAAAAGAAAATATTTATAAATAATCAAGTATAGGAGTTAGTTATGCAGGATGAAAGAAAATCTTTTTATTATTATCGTGACATAGTATTTTGCCTGGATGAGATAAATGGATTGTTGGTCAGACATATTCAGGCTAACTGGTTTGTAGATGTTATCTACGTGAATGGATCAACAATGAGCTATGAATGCATACATAAAGATGAGGCTCAAAGTTTATTCGGAGCTTTACGTCAAATGCTGGATGCTAAATTAATAGAAATTGAGGATAAATTCTAGTCATCCCAAAATTCTGACTTCTCCAGCAAAAAAGGGTTGAATTGATCCTTGCGCAAGCTTCATTAGAATAGCCCCTTCAGGAGAAATGCCATAATAATCACCACAATATTCTGCAAATTCCGTTTTTATCATTATTTTCAACCCTTTTAAATAGTCATGCTGCTGATAACAAATTTCATCAATTCGGAATTCGGTTAAATATAACGGTAAATTAGCTATCATATTATCAAGAAATTCTTTCAACAAAATTTCTAATGAGATAATTTTTCCTGTCTCCAGCCAAAGCGATGTGGCGATATCTTTCAACTCAGGAGGGAATTCCACTACATTAGCATTAATTCCCACTCCGATGAGATAATATTTATATTTTGGAAGATGTTTCACGATAATTCCGGCTGCTTTTTTATCATTCAGAAAAATATCATTGGGCCACTTAATTCTGATATTCAAGCTTTCATTCAAACAGAGAGTTTCAATTGCATTTAAGATCTGGATACCGGTAAAAAGAGTGAAATTTGTCTTAAAAGAAAAGCCATAAATTCCAAGTGTGAACCATAAACCTCCCTGCGGTGAATACCAGTAATTGTCTTTTCTTCCAATTCCACTCCCCTGTCTAGCTGATATAATGAGAATATTTCCCAGCTCATTATTAAGTTCAATAAGTTCTTCAGCTTTATTCATTGTACTGGTGAGATATTCAAAATGATAGACTCTGTCTAAAAAATGATGTGTAAATTCTTTCATCTATCTATCCTAAATGATCAGCATCGCATCACCATAACTAAAGAAACGGTATTTCTGTGATATTGCCACTTGATAAGCCCTCATAATATTATCATAACCTGCAAATGCACTAACGAGCATCAATAAGGTTGACTCAGGTAAATGAAAATTTGTCAGCAGCCCGTCAATGATCTGCAGTTTTCTTCCTTCGGGATAAATGAATATATCTGTATAATGTGCACCGTTCGCAACGTAACCGTTCTCCGCAAAACTTTCCAATGTTCGGGTAGAGGTTGTCCCTACGCATATTATGCGGCGATTTTCTGCTTTCGCCTGATTTATAATTCGGGCAACGTTTTCACTAATCTGGCAGAATTCACTGTGCATCCTGTGATCTTGAATTTTTTCACTTTTTACAGGTCGAAAGGTTCCCAGACCGACATTGAGATATACTTCGGTGATGATCACTCCGGCATTTTTCAATTTGCCCAATAGTAGATGTGTAAAATGCAATCCGGCAGTAGGTGCTGCCACAGAACCGGGGACTTGGGCATATACGGTCTGGTAAGTTTCCTTATCTCTCTCAGTTGCCTCGCGGGCTATATAGGGAGGTAAAGGCACTTTTCCTATAATTTGCAGAATCAGAAAGAAATCACCTTCATATTCAAAACGGACAATCCGGGAACCTTCTTCTCCAAATGCCATTATTTCTGCAGATAGATTTTCACTGATATATATTCGGTCTCCTGGTTTTAATCTTCTGCCAGGTTTGACCAGGCATTCCCATTCTGTCTCATTTAACTGGTTCAATAGCAAGATTTCTATTTCTGCGCCAGTAGATTTTCTGCCTTTCAATCGGGCAGGAATTACGCGGGTCTTATTCAACACCAGCACATCACCAGCCCGTAGATAATTTTCAATCTCATGGAATATCCGATGCTCAATCTCGCCGGATTGACGATTAAGAACTAGAAGTCGTGATTCACTTCTATTTTCCAGAGGATATTGAGCTATCAGTTCCGCCGGTAAATTATAATTATATGAAATTCTATCACTTAAAGCTTTATTCATCTTATAAATTTAAGCCTTATCCAGAAGGATAAGGCTTTTAATCTGATTATTTGGCGACAATAGACACCAGTTTTCCAGGCACAACTATTATTTTCTGGATTGTTTTGCCTTCCAGATGTTTCTGCACATTATTGTTTGCCAAAGCTTCATGTTTAACTTCTTCTGCAGTGGCATCTATTGGCACAATAACTTTTCCCCGCAATTTCCCCATGATCTGAATAACATAAGTTACTTCTTCCCGTAACAAGTATTCCGTTTTATATATAGGTAATCCGTTTTCAGACAGAATTTTATCCTTTCCTGCCATCTGCCAGAGTTCTTCACTTATATGAGGAGCAAAACAATAGAGAACCTGGGGTATTTTCAGGCAGGCTTCAGTGAAAACACTTTTCTCATCAGGATTGAGTTCAGTGGCATCACCCACTCCAATGACATTGTTCAGATGCTCCATGATAGCAGCAATTGCCGTGTTAAACTGCAATCTATCTTCTATGTCGTGCAGCACTTTCCAGACCGTGTGATGAGTACTAAATCTCAATTTCTTTACTTCATCACCCAGATTATCATCATCATACTCAGTCCCGGTTTTATTTATTAATTCCAGATTATCTTCAAAAACTCGCCAGAGTCTATTTAAGAACCGAAATGCGCCTTTCACTCCCGTGTCACTCCACTCAGAGTCTTTTTCCGGAGGCGAACTAAAAAGCATGAATAACCGGACAGTATCAGAACCAAAGCGGTCAATAATATATTGAGGATCAACTATATTGCCTTTGCTTTTGGACATTTTTGCACCATCTTTGGTCACCATTCCCTGCGTCAATAATCTGGCAAATGGTTCATCACAACTAACCATTCCCATATCCCGCATAAATTTGTGGAAAAATCTGGCATAAAGCAGATGCATACAGGCATGTTCTATTCCACCAATATATTGATCTACGGGTAACCATTTATCTGCAGCTTCTTTGCTAAATGCTGCCATATTATTACCGGAATCAGTATATCGGGCAAAATACCAGGAACTATCAACAAAAGTATCCATCGTATCGGTCTCGCGTTTTGCCTTGCCTCCACAGATAGGGCAACTTGTATTCACCCAGTCTTCCACGCTCAATAATGGATTATTAGTAGTTTTACCTAATTGCACATTATCTGGGAGCAGAACTGGCAGATCCTTATCAGGTACCAGTACTTCTCCGCATTTTTCACAATAGATCACCGGAATTGGATTTCCCCAGTAACGTTGACGACTGACCCCCCAATCTCTCAGGCGATATGTGACTGTGCTCTCCCCCATCTTGTTTTCTAACATCCAGCTTGATATAGCTGATTTACTTTCTTCACTTGTCATGCCGTCAAACTGACTGGAATTCACCAGTATTCCCGGCTCAATATAGGCTTCTTTCATCTCATCCAGAACCAGACTTTTCTCTTTGTTCTGAATTACTATCTTCATCGGTATGCCATATTTACTGGCAAATTCAAAGTCACGCTGGTCATGAGTAGGCACTGCCATCACAGCTCCTGTGCCATAATCCATCACCACATAATTGGTGATCCAGATCTGCACTTTTTCACCATTGACTGGATTGATGCAATCCCTGCCACTATAAATGCCTTTCTTGGTTGTATCTTCCGCAGTTCGCATAATCTTATCTTCATTCATCACTTCCTTACAGAAGTCTCGCATTTCTTCCGAAGTGGTCTCTTCCTGCAGCCATCTGCTGACTAGCGGATGCTCCGGTGGAACTGCCATAAAAGTGCAACCGAATATTGTATCTGGGCGTGTGGTGAATACAGATAATATCTCACCTGTCTCTTCCAGCTTGAAATCTATTCTTGTCCCTTCGCTTCTGCCTATCCAGTTCTTCTGCATTGTGATCACGCGATCTGGCCAGTCTATCACTCCACTGAAATCAAGCAATTCTTCAGCGTAATCAGTGATCCTGAAAAACCACTGCTCCAATTCTTTTTGCCTGACTTCATTGCCGCAGCGCCAGCACTTTCCTTCTTCCACCTGCTCATTAGCCAACACGGTTTGACAATCCTCACACCAGTTGACAAATGATCTCTTCTTATAAGCCAATCCCTTTTCATAAAGCTTTTTAAAGAACCATTGTCCCCAACGGTAATATTCCGGACGACAGGTGCTTACTTCTCGTTCCCAGTCCAGACCAAATCCCATAGAATTAAATTGTCCCCGCATAATTCCGATATTCTCTTCTGTCGTGATCCTGGGATGTGAATGGTGCTGGATTGCATAATTCTCAGCCGGCATCCCAAAGGCGTCATATCCCATCGGCTGCATTACATTGTATCCCTGCATCAGCTTGTACCTGGTGATGGCATCTCCTATGGAATAATTGCTTACATGACCCATGTGCAATGCACCACTCGGATAGGGAAACATGCTTAAAACGTAATATGTCTCTTTATCACTTTCATTACTGGCATTAAATAGTTTTTTATCCTGCCAGATTTTCTGCCACTTTTTCTCTATTTGCCAAAATGGATATTCCATCTATTTTTCTCCTGCTTAGAATTTTTTTGATTTTTTTGTTCGCTGAAAAGTCTTTCGCTCCCCCTCAGGGGAGTAATATAGGCAGGATATAGACGATCGGAATTATCATAACTTTAACTAATTCTTTTTCCATGTTCATTCTCCTGCTTAATTTTTGTACAAATTTCTCGTTTTGCTTATATTGGTCAAATATTTTTATCTCGAAAACTCTTTTACCATTACTAACTTCCACATTCTAATGTAATTTGTTCAATACTGCTTTAGTGTATAACGAAAACAAAATCGCCAGCAGAAAACTGAATAATGTACCCACCAGGATATATTCCATTCGCTTATGATGCTTCTCACCAGGTTCCATACGCAAAAGTGATTTAGCAGCAAATATAAATCCTGCACCAAGTGGCTGCCCAATCATGATAAACAGAAATATCATTAATCGTTCCAGAATACCTATAAATTTACCCCCTTGTTTAAGCCCATTATCCAGTTCGTTTTCCAACGCCGGATTTCGTTTGATCATATCACTGGTGAATAGACCCATCAATATTCCTGAAAACTGCATGACTCCTATTATACCGCTGAGATATATTAATATTCGGCAAAAATCTTCATTCCAGACTATTTCACCCCAGTAATATGATATTATCAGTAAAATGATTATATGAGCTGCTTGATCATAAAGAAATAAAATATGATCTGACATTCTCTTGCCTTGCAATCTTGGTTTGATGCCGTCTATGATCAGGTGTTGGATAAATATTAAAATCAGGACAATTACATTCTGCTTAACTCCCAGAATACTAAGAATTAATAGCGTCACGGCAAAATGTACAAAGCAATGCAAAATCAAATATGGGATTTCTACCTGCTTTTTATCCGCCAGAGATTTTGTTTGTAAAAGAAAATCAGCGATCAAGTGAGCTCCAAATAATGCACTAAATAATATTATCATCAATTGTCCTCTGTTCTCTTATATTTTATTTAAATTACAATCTCAGAAAGCTGTAATGCCTAATTACAAATGCTCATGTTTGTTTAGCAATTTCTGGATTGTCCTCCAGCAACTCCTCTTTAGTAGTGCTGCCACTGTTTGTTGGGTTATATTCCCGGTTTTAGACTTATCTTTTAACTTTTTGGCAATCTCGTCCTGCTTGTATCCCAGGAGAGCATATCTGAGTGCCTCCGACTGTCTTTCTGATTGCTTTCCGATCAGGCAATCCAGCAGCGAAATTTCACTGTCACAATCGCAGGTTCGATCAATTAGTTTCAGTTCGCAATTTTTATCCAGATTATCCAGACCTTTCCCTGATAATTCAAATGCTTCTCCCCTGGAAGCACTGATATTATCTTTCACAACAATATCTATCTGCCCAATTCCTATCACAAGCCGTGTTTTTACATTATATTCCGATTTTAAAACTGCCTTGATATACAAAGCCAGTCTGATTGCCAGTTCCTTTTTATTCAGCAGCAATTGCCAGCCATCTCCCCGATATAAAGACACTTTCCCGATTATCGCAGCTACATAGACCTTGTTAAATTCATCCGGAATTTCAGTCAGCAATCTTTGAACTTCTCTTAGGTCTGCAACCATTTTTCCTGATTTAACCAGGTCTCCGGTCAATACAGCATAATCCTGAAACAAAATCACCTCCCTGAAAAATTACTGTATCCTATTCAGCGAATGACTTTTATTTTGTCAACTTTCTATCCGCTCACCTTTTCAAATCCACTCACTTCTCCCCTTACTTTCATTTTGTCATCAGTTTTATGGTAATTGATAAATGCTGTAAATTTCTCTTCCTTTCCCGAATATAATTGGCTCACTCTTATTTTGGTAACTTTCTTATCCTGCCCCGCTTTTCCTTCCAGAGTAAGGCTGATTGTGATGCCCTCATATAATCTCTGGGTCGGATTGCTGATCTTTCCTTCTATGGTCACGCTGTCACTGCCCCACACCAGGTTTAATTCCGATAATTGCAATTTTTTTAGATCAAAATTATATTTCCTGCCCTTTAATTTCGTTAATTCTCCTGCTGTTAATTCTGATTGCATTTCCCTATATAACTTCCCCGCTTCCAATTCATTATCAACTTCAAGATAGGATAGCCATAATTTCTTCTTTCCCTCAATCCCCAGTCGCTCTAACTGGCGTAAACTGCTGATAGCCACTCCAAAGTTATCTTGTGCATAAGCTCTTTCTCCCAGTTCCAGGTTCAATTTATCCCTCTGGTATTTATCTTGTTCCTGGGCAACTATTTTGCCTAAAGCAGATAATCCTTCCGCTATGTTGCCAGTCTCTAATTTGATCAATCCCTGTTGCCAAAGAATATATCTGTTAATTGTCACACTCAGCTTCTCTGACAGCAATGATTCCAGATATTGCTCAATACCCTTTCTATTACGGCTAATACTGCCGTTCTTCCGGTAATGATCCAACTTCTCATCAACTTCTCGGAATATAAATAAACTATCCGCATAAATACTGAAATTCGCATATTTGACATAATAATTTCGTAGCCTGCTTATCACAAAGTCATCTTTCTTTAATTCTATATTTTTATTATTTCTTCTGAAAATCTGCTCCAGAATTTTCAATCCGGTTAATTCGGTCTCAGGATATTTTTCAAAGAAAGGATCAAGTTTTTTCCAGTCAAAATCTATGCTGTAACCATTGGCTGCATAAACACCCCAGAATTCCGCTTCATCTGCTAATGCTCCACCCCACTCCGTCAATATCCTGATATTATTGTGCAAGTCCTCTGCTTCAAACTTTTCAGCCTTATATTTCATCCGGAAATAATCATAGACCAGCAAAAAAAAATATTCTTTTTCCAGTTCCTCTCTTCTGATTCCTCGCTTTGTTATTGCTGATAATATCTGGCGGTAATTATCAATATTCTCCATCGTTCTTCCGGGAAATAATGACCATTCTCCTTCCAGAGGTGATCGGTATTTAAGTTGATCATAAGTAGCATAAAATTCTTTACGATGAGATTTTAACAGCAATAAACTGCTCTCTATGTCTCCTGGCTCTGTTTCCAGATTTTTTTGTAATATTTCCCTTGCTTTTTCGTATTCTCCATTATCAATATACCGACTGGCATCCTTCACCTGGTCTTTACTGCAACCTGTCATTAAAAACAATGCCAAAATAATTATTATCAACAGAGATAGTTTCTAAATTTTGATCAACAAGACTGTTGTCAATAAATAAGTAACAAGCATTAGTATCTTCATCAGAACTAAAAACAAATGTAGTATTTGTATCCAAACTTGTAATAGCGTTATTGTCAAGTGGCAAATGTAAAGTTAT
>CAZAHZ010000034.1:0-17627 GCA_964485055.1 uncultured Candidatus Cloacimonadota bacterium | reverse complement strand
ATTCGCGGTTAATAATCTTACATTACAGTTTTTCAAGTTCCTAATTCCAAGTTCTGAACTATTAACGACTATAAGATATCGCTATCTTTTCATATAAGTAATGTTGCCATCCGGCAGCATGTTATCAGGATGATATTCTCCTCTTTCCTCCATCTGACAGCGAACGCAATTCTGCCAGTCACCATGGCAGTAGAGTTCTATCCATTTACGCAATAATCTGCCCTGCTCATAAAACCGTTTCATAGGGCAACAGCAGTACCATTTACATTCATTCTGAAATATCTTCAGTTTATTGTACATCTTCTGCGTTCCGGGTAATTGCTCAGGGTTATAAAGCAAAGATGCCGGATGCGGTAAGGGATAAATCTTCTGCCCGGAAGAATAGAAAAGTTTTCCGTATAATTGCCTGTAATCAGCTTTGGATGAAGGTATTTCTACCTTATATTTTCCCAGAATATACCGTGAAGTATAAAATCCAAGGGGCACAATGAACTCCGGCTGGATGACCTCCAGCTCGTCATCCAGATAAATATGGCAGGCTTCTATTTCTCGCATCTTCGGTTTCCGGTTTTGTGGCAGGTTGCATTTAATTAAATTGGAAATATACAGTTCCTGCCTTTTTATATCTGCTGTTTTTAATAATTCATCGAGCATTCTACCGGAAGGACCTATGAACATCTTTCCTTCACGGTCTTCCCTCTCTCCCGGTGAAAGTGCCACCAGAAAGAATTTTGCTTTCAGATTTCCCTCACCGGTCAAAGCCTGCTGCCTGGTTTCTGCTAATTGGCATCTTTCACACTGCCTGATTATACTGTTCAGTTTATGAAGATCCGGTTCCATCATTCAGTTTTTGGTCAAGATAGGAATCTATCATCTTATATATTTTCCCCAGACGCTTATCATCAGGTAAAGCCGATTTTATTCTAACAAGATAGCCCCGTTCTTTGAATAATCTGAGAGACGGCACAAAATTCAGTCCATATACCCAGCCAGCTTGAAGCAACTTGAAATCATTCAGGTTTTTAATTTTCCTGTAATCTACCTGTCTTTTATTCAAGACTGCCTCATAAACATATTCGCTGATCTCGCCTTTCTCCGGCAGGTCAAGTTCCAGCATCTCATTTCTTTCCTGATCCCTGACAGCATAATATTCCGTTAGCACTTTGAAGATATCCAGTTTATCAGCATCACGCAATAACCGGCTGAAAAAGAGCACCCGCTCACTCTCGTTTTCCGGTAAATTCAGATAATTATGGAATTGTATTGCTTTCAAGATCAATTCCCGCTGATCTACTGACAACTCATGCAGCACTTCTTCCTGCTTCAGGATATTCACGCCTGATTGTGCATGGTCCACTGAGCGAACATCACTGAATGTGCCGTAAATTCTATATTGTTCAAATCTTCCTATATCGTGCAAAATTCCAGTTATTTCTGCCAGTCTAATATCTTCATCACTCAGTTGCAGTGCTATACAAATCTTAACGATATCCGCTGCCACCCGCTTAGAGTGTTCTATCTTCAATATTATATTTTTCCGGTCGCTTCCTTCCGCATAATCCTGTGTATATTCCTCGAACCAGTGCCTTATCAACTTGTTAATTGATTCCATTTTACTTTTCCTTTTTGCGCTTTTTACTACGATCTCAAACCAATAATATCCTCATTGTCTTTTTGACAACAAATATACTTTCTCATTATTCATCTTCTCCAAAAAAAACATTGACTTAAATAACTTAAAATGGTTAATTAAGAATATAGGAAATTTAATTAAGACTGGAGGTCTTATGAATGCTGAAATCAGGAATTTATTGCGTCCCGTATTTAATGGAACTTCTATAATCACCATTATGATCATTGCTTTTTTAATTATTATTATAGTCTTGGTCATAATGGCACTTAAAATTAAAAAGCAAACTCAAGGTAACTCCGTATCTCTCTCCAAAGGTCACTATATCAATAAAGGTATAGCTACCTTTATGCCTCTAGGTTATGCTATTTCCATTCCGATCGGGATTGCCGCCAAAAATGTTATCGTCGCTGTTGCCTTAGGTCCCGCTCTCGGCTTAGCCATCGGTGTTATCATCGGATCTTCTAACGAAAAAAAACATGAAAATGATTTACGCTCTCTCACTAACAGTGAACTAAATCTTAAAAAAGTCTCTCAATTAATGCTTACAGGATTGATCATTCTTGGTGCTGTTCTCTATCTGGTCACTTACTATGTGGTAAAATAATTTTCTCTTATTCTCTATATACCAATATATCCCTAAATATTAAAAACCGACATGCTCAATTGCCTGCCGGTTTTTTTATTCGATCTGATTATCTGTCATTATCACCTCCCTGCGTATCGGGTGCGGCGCTCATACCATCTGGTTATGAATGATGTCCCTTTCATTTGTTACCTCCTTTATATCTTTCTCGTCTCTCCTGCCATTTACTTACTAAATTTGTCTTTTTCATCTCTCTCAGCTCCTTGTGTATCTTTCTCTTCTTTCATTCCAGCGTAATACAAATTCTCTTTTCTTCATTTTCTTGCCTCCACGTTATTATTTTCACTTTCTAACAAGAGCAAACCGCGTGCCAAACTCATAAATTAGTGTATTAACATGGTAATACACCATAGCTATGTTTTTATTATTTAATTAGTTAGGTTTTTATTGCTGTTTTCCCTTATCGCAATCTATGCCTTGTCTGCTATTATCAATTTGATATAATTGCTTCCTATTGTTATCTTTTTGATAAACTATTCCGTATTTATTGCTCAAATAAAAATACACCCCCTCTCCAGCGAATTTAAATTTAACCCTCTTCCCGCAAACTCTTCCCAGTCGCATAAGAAGCTGCGGTAGATCTTCGGCAAGTCTGTGGTGTCTCCCAAAAAGGGGGAAAGTGAGGGGGAGAATTTGTGAACGCGGTGAACAAAATGGACAGGATTGAACTTAAGGAATATTGCCAATCAGGATTCATTTTTAAAAGAACAGAGATATGGGTATGACCCTTCAATTTATTAAATTCAGGCGAGTCTTGTTATTAATTTTTGAGGTATTTCAGCAGGAAATAAAAAAAATCTTGACAACAATCAGGATAAATAGAGAAAAGGAATTAACTTACCTTGAGTTTCTAAGTACCTTTCGGTTAACCCGATGTGGAACTGATAGTGGACAATAGGAAAAGTAAAAAGTCAGTGGTTTATTTGTGAGTTGTATTCCATGACTAAATTCATTTAAACTCACAGGAGAAAAGATGAATATTTACGTAGGAAACTTGGATTATCAGGTCACCAGTGAAGATTTGAGAGAAGCTTTTGCCGAATACGGCGAAGTAGCGTCAGTGAATGTAATCATTGACAGAGAAACAGGAAGATCGAAAGGTTTTGGATTTATTGAAATGCCTGATGATTCAGCGGCAGAACAGGCAATTAATGGTTTAAACGGAAGCCCCATAATGGGACGCAACATGAAAGTAAACCAAGCCAAGCCAAGAGAAACACGTCCGCCAAGACGCAATCGTTACTAACACAGAAATAATCAACCTGTAATAAATACGCGGGTTCGGATTAATCAGAAGTCCACTTTTTTAGGTGGACTTTTTTTTTATCTAACTTTCAATAAACTCAAAGCGGGGAAGAAGAAAGCATAACAATGTGATCTTATATTTCCCAATTTAATTTAAGTTTTCGTGATTGTGCAAATAGTTCGGGTAACCTTTTATCAAGAAAATATAGATGATGGTGTTCAACTATATAAAAAACCAACAAAAAGGATTATTTTTATCGGATAAAACTTGACTAACTAAATCAGAAGTAAAGAAAAGTCCATAAGTAGCCGGAGAGAGATAAAAAGAAAATAAATACCGGTGCGAAATAGATCATTAATAAAGCGATAAATTATAGCTTTTGCTCTGGCAGAGGTCATATACAAACAAAATTAATATCAAAAATAATAAAGGGGTAAGGATGAAAAGGTTAGGTATAATTAAAGAAACTAAAAATCAATGGGAGCGTAGAGTGCCGTTGAATCCTGAAGCTGTCCGGAAACTGGTGGAGTCCGGTTATCCGGTAACAATTCAACCATCAGAGATCAGGATATATAAAGATGAGGAATACATTTCAGCGGGAGCCGAGGTAAGTGAAGATCTCAGCAGATGCGATTTGATCATGGGAGTGAAGGAAATTCCCATTAAAAGTATAATTCCCGGCAAGCCGCACCTGTTTTTTTCCCATACGATCAAGGGACAGGATTATAATATGCCGTTATTGCGGTATTTTCTTGATACGGGCAGCACTTTACTGGATTATGAGAAAATTGTGGACGAAAAAGGCAGACGGCTGGTATTTTTTGGCAAATTTGCTGGAAATGCGGGAATGATAGATGCTTTTTGGGCAGCAGGACAGCGCTACTGGCAGGAATACGGTATCAAGACACCGTTTTTAAAGGTTAAGCAGAGTTATCAATATGAATCACTGACGCAATGTATGGATGAGCTGAAAGAAATAGGAAAAGAAATAGCCAGGGACGGATTACCGTCAGAGATATGTCCTTTTAATATATTCCTTTTGGGTTATGGTCATGTTTCGATAGGCTGCCAGGAAATTTTGTCAGTTTTGCCGGTAGAAAAAGTAAAGCCTGAGGAATTAGCTGAACTGGAAAACAAACATGCAAAAAACAAACTATATCAGGTGATATTCAACGAAGAGCATATGGTAGAGCGGAAAGATGGCGGTAAATTCCAATTAAATGATTACTTCAATCATGGAGATCAATATAAATCAAGAATGGAGGAATATTTACCTTGGTGCACTATGTATATGAACGGAATTTACTGGGCAGGTGGTTATCCTGTTTTTTTAAAGAATGCGGAATTAAAGAAACTACAAACCGGGCAGCCCAGGTTAATAATGATCGGTGACATCACCTGCGACATCAAAGGTTCAATTGAAGCAACACAAAAGATAACTAAACCGGATAATCCGGTTTACATATATAATCCGGAAACTGATCAATTAACAGATGGATTTAAGGGAGCAGGATTTGCCTTGTGTGCCATAGATAATCTTCCCTGTGAGTTTCCTGCAGAGGCATCCGATTTTTTCAGCCATGCCTTAATGCCTTTTGTGGGAACAATGTTGAATAATGATTACACAAAACCGATAGAAAAGTCCAGTTTGCCGGCTGCGATCAGGAGTGCCTGTATTGTGCACCAGGGGAAGCTGGAAGCAGACTATCAATATCTGGAAAAATATTTAAAATAGATAACAGGAGGTAAGTTGTGGAAGGAAAAGCAACTGCCGGTAACACGGGAAAATATGTACGCAGTGATTGTTTTGTAACTCTGGAATTAACCGGTTCCGGAGGAATAGAGATCATTCTCAGGAGTCTGGTTGAAACCCTTTATGGAGAGGATATTCGTCGGGAATGTCAAAAAGTTCTGGATTTTTATAACATCAGGAATTGTATTTTAACGGTTGAGGATAGCGGAGCATTAAATTATGTTCTTATGGCAAGACTGGAAGCAGCGATCAAGCAGGTTATACATAGTGACAAGCAATGTCTGCCACCCATGCTGCCGGAAAATGTATATGCCACAGAAAAAGAACGCTATCGCCGCAGTCGTCTATATTTACCTGGTAATACACCAAAACTGGCAATTAATGCTGGGCTGCATAAACCTGATGGTATAATTCTTGATCTGGAAGATTCGGTTGCTCCGGCAAAGAAATATGAAGCCAGGTTCCTCGTCCGCAATGCGCTGCGAGCCTGCAATTTTTATGGAGCAGAAAGGATGGTGCGCATAAATCAGATACCAGCAGGTCTGGAGGATCTGGATTATATTCTGCCTCATAACGTTAATGTGCTTCTGATTCCCAAATGCGAGGATGAGGAACAGATCAAAGTGCTGGAAGAAGTAATCGGAGAAATGAAAAAGAAATACAATATCACCCATAAAATCTGGCTGATGCCGATCATCGAAAATGCATTAGGTGTGATCAAAGCATATAAAATAGCCACATCATCACCATATATAGTGGGACTTGCCATAGGACTGGAAGATTATACTGCTGATATTGGAACCCAGAGGACAAAAGAAGGTACTGAGTCATTCTTTGCCCGGTGTCAGGTAGTAAATGCAGCCCGGGCAGCGGGGATTCAGCCAATAGACAGCGTCTTCAGTGATGTAGCAGATATGGAAAGCCTGGCAGCTAATGTTAAGCTATCAAAGCAACTGGGATTTGACGGTATGGGATGTATCCATCCGCGACAAATAGCTGTGATCCATGATAATTTTGCACCCGATGATGCAGAAATAGAGAAGGCGAAGAAAATCGTGAATGCCTTCATGATAGCAGAGCAGCAGGGATTAGGAGTAGTAACGTTAGGCTCAAAGATGATAGACCCACCCGTGGTAAAACGGGCACAGCGAACAATAGATATTGCCTTGCGATTAAACTTGATAGCCGCAGACTGGCGAGATGAATTACAGAAGGAGGTCTAAAGATGGCTGCAGAATTAGTTAAAAACGCTGTGGGACGTATTGTACCAACTGAAGTAAATGGAAAAAAGGAAGTTCCTTATCTGGGTAATGGCAAATACAAGCCGGAAGGTCATCGTTATGGAGCGCCCATAGTAAGTGTGGACGATTATCCGGCAGATGGCAATAAATTGATCCCTACGTTGAAAGAGGCTTTGCAGGAAGCGAGGCTGCGTGACGGGATGGTTGTGAGCACGCATCATCATTTACGCAATGGTGACCTGGTGGCAAATGAAGTATTCCGTATTGCCAGCGAGATGGGAGTTAAAGACCTGGTCTGGTATCCCTCAGCTTCATTCCCCTGCCATGCCGAAATCATCAATTATCTGGAGAACGGCACAATCCATCATATTGAAGGAAGCATGAACGGACCTCTGGGAAAATACTGCTCTGAGGGTAAAATGAGGGGAACGGCAATATTGCGTTCACATGGCGGGCGATATTCGGCAATAGAAGATGGTGAAGTGGTGATTGATATAGCCGTGATCGCAGCTCCGACATCTGACCCGTTTGGTAATTGTAATGGTCTTTATGGTCCTTCAGCTTGCGGTGGACTGGGCTTTGCATTGCCGGATTCCATGTATGCCCATAAATCAATTGTTGTTACAGATAATCTGATACCATTTCCCTGTATCCCAATGCAATTATACGGCAACTATATAGATTATGTTGTAAAAATAGATAAAATAGGAATACCGGAAAAGATCGTAAGCGGAACAACCCAGATCACCAATAGTCCAGACCGTCTGTTAATTGCGGAATTAACGGCAAAGTTTTGTGAGGCTGCCGGTTTAATATATGACGGATTCTGTTTTCAGGCAGGAGCTGGCGGGACATCATTATCTATTGGAATTTATTTTCATGAAATCTTGAAGAAGAATGGCTGGAAAGCACGCTGGTCTATCGGCGGAACAACAAAATACAGTGTAAAAATGCTTGAGGAAGGTCAACTGGAATACCTTATGGATGGTCAGACTTTTGATCTGGATGCGGTTAGATCCATGGGTATTAATCCTAACCATCAGGATGTATCGGTCTTTCACTCCTATAATTACCACAGTAAAGGATTTCATGTTTCAATGATAGATGTGATTGTTCTGGGTGCCACGGAAGTTGATGTTAATTTCAATGGTAATGTGGTTACTCATTCGGATGGTTATCTGCTGCATGGAATAGGAGGCTGGCAGACCTGTCTTTTCTCGAAATGCACAATATTGCCGATACCATTATTCCGCAACAGGATGCCTGTAATTCTCGACGATGTGACCACACTTGTCGGACCTGGGAATATGATTGACGTAATAGTAACAGAGCGTGGAATTGCGATCAATCCGCTGCGTAAGGATTTGATTGAGAAAACAAAGAATTCGGGATTGCCTATAAAGACGATCAGGCAGTTGCAGGCGGAAGCAGAAGCTATCTGCGGCAAACCGGCAAAACCCGTGCTGGACGATGATATCGTTGCCGTTATCAAATGGGTGGACGGCACGATTATAGATAGTGTGCGAAAGATAAAAATAAAAAAATAAAAAAGGATATGGAGGAAACAATGGCAAAAAGAACCGTTGTAACTATGCCCGGAGATGGCATAGGCAAAATAGTCTTACCGGAAGCGATCCGCGTACTGGATGCAGTTGGATTTCAGGCAGACTATGTTCATGCTGATATTGGCTGGGAATTCTGGTGTAATGAGGGAAATCCATTACCACAAAGAACCCTGGATTTACTGGAGAAACATGAGATCAGCTTATTCGGCGCGATCACTTCCAAGCCAAAATCGGAAGCTGCCAAAGAGCTGAGTCCTGAACTGCAGGGGAAAGGATGCGTATATTACAGTCCTATAGTGGGATTGCGTCAGCATTTTATCCTTGATATCTGCCAGCGTCCCTGTAAAACATTTCAAGGCAATCCCCTCAATTTCATACGCCACGGGGCAAAGGACACCATTGAAGAACCTGTGGTTGATGTGGTGATTTTCCGTCAAAATACGGAAGGTTTGTATGGTGGTGTGGAATGGACTAATCCGCCACAGCAGGTATATGATGCCTTGATGACGCACCCGAAATTTGTTGATAATTTCAGTTGGTCACCTAAGGAAGATCTGGCGATCAGTACGCGTATATTCACGAAAAAATATTCGGAACGCATCTGTCGGGCAGGATTTGAATTTGCCCGGAAGTTCGGATATAAAAGAGTTACACTTTGTGAAAAACCGAATGTGATCAGAGAAACATCGGGTATGATGCTGGCTATCTGCCGTGAACTCAGCAAAGAATATTCTGAAATTAGATTTGACTATACCAACATTGATGCCCAGATGATGTGGCTGACCAAAGACCCGGAAGCTTACGGCGTGATCATTGCCGGTAATATGTTTGGGGACATTGTATCAGACGGATTTGCCGGTTTGACCGGCGGTCTTGGTTTTGCCTGCAGTGCCAATATTGGTGAAAAAGTGGCAATCTTTGAACCGACTCATGGCTCTGCACCCAAATATGCCGATTACGAAGTTTCTATTGTAAGTCCTATTGCCATGATCTTATCAGCCTGCATGATGCTGGATCATATAGGCGAGACTGAGAAGGCTACCCGGATCAGAGCATCTGTCTCCAAAGTTGTGAAAGAAGGTAATGTCAGGACTTATGACATGTTAAAGATGGGTGGCAAACCTGATGTCATCGAAATGGGTGCAGCCAGCACTCAGCAGATGACTGATGCTATTATTGCTGCTCTATAAAATAACCTTAAATCAGCCTGGTCTTTAGGGGATCAGGCTTTTTTTCTCAGGAGGATGCAATGGCTAAGATACTGAAATTCTCGAATATTGTTTCGATAATTCTATTGTTGATCAACTGGATGGCAATTCACGACCTCAGCAACAAAGCTGCAAATCTTAATAATGAATGGAGTTTTATGACCATTATCAATTTGATCATTCTGCTGGTTCTTATTGCGAATATAATTTTTTTGGGGTACTGTGGTAAGCAAAAACCCGATCAGGAGGTATAATGACAGTTAAAGAATTATGGCCCGAACTTGAATGGATAAAGGACAAAAATTTACGCAGCCAGACCGAGGCAACCTGGGAACTGGCACTAAAAAGAAGTGTGCTGACCGCAGAAGACCTGATGCGCATTCCTTTTACGCTGCTTTGCGGTCCTGATCTCAAGGTTACTTTTATGGATCACAAAAGAAGCGTTGTGCAGATAGCCAAAGAAGCGGGAGATATTGTGAATAATTCCTATCATGGTGAATTGCCCGTGGATATGGATGTTCTTCTGGCAGGAGCTATTCTCTGCGATGTAGGCAAATTGCTGGAATACGTGCTGGATGAGGACGGCAAGGCAGTCCAGGGCACTTATGGCAAATATCTGCGTCACCCCTTCAGCGGTGTTTCTATTGCCGAAGAATGCGGAGTTCCGGCGGAAGTTTGTCATATTATTGCTGCTCATGCCGATGAAGGCAATATGATCAAGCGTACCACGGAAGCGTATATTGTTCATCATGCTGACTTCATGACTTTCCTGCCCTTTAAAAGCAGGTTACAGGTTTAGGAGGAATTTATGGGTTTAACTCTGATAGAAAAAATATTAGTCAATCACAGTAACCAGCAGAAAGTAAAACCGGGAGAAATTGTTGATATCTTCATAGATGCCCGCGTTGCCCGTGATTTTGGTGGAGCTAATGTGGTAAAAAATCTGCGTGATAATAACATGATGCTGGCAGATACGGCACGGACGATGTTCACCTTTGATTGCAATCCGGGAGGCAGTGATCAGAAATATGCCGTAAATCAGCAGATCTGCCGGATCTATGCCCGTGAAAACGGTATCAAGGTATATGACATCAACAGCGGAATCGGTACGCATATTCTCATGGATATGGGACTTGTCTATTCCGGTTCCACAGCAGTCAGCACGGATTCGCACGCCAATATTCTCGGTGCTGTAGGTGCTTTTGGTCAGGGCATGGGCGATCAGGATATTGCCGCAGCCTGGGCGAATGGCAAAGTCTGGTTTAAGGTTCCCGCTTCTGTGAAATTGACCATAAACGGAAAACGACCAGCTAACCTGGCAGCCAAGGATATAGCTCTTAATCTACTGGCAGAATTTGGTGCGAATACGCTTCTGGGATATTCTGTAGAAATATATGGCGATGATATTGATAAATTAACCCTGGATGAACGCATCACAATTTCCAGTATGGCAACTGAAATGGGCTGCATCGCAATTTTATTCACTCCCAGTCAGGCAATCATGGAATTTTCAGAAAAAATGGCAGGACGGAAACTGGAACTTGTTCAGGCAGATCACGACGCTGAATATTATCAGGTTTTGCAGCTTGATTTCAACAATTTTGTTCCCAGAACATCACAGCCAGGAAAGCCTCACGATACAATCCCCGTGAAATCTTTAGATAAAATTAAGATAGACAGTGCCTTTATCGGGAGCTGCACAAATGGACGGATTGAAGACCTGCGGGCAGCAGCAGCTATACTGAAAGATAGAAAAGTTGCTCCTGGTGTAGTTCTGAAAATAGTTCCTTCCACGGATGAAGTGTGGAACCAGGCTCTGGAAGAAGGCTTGATCAAAATATTCAAAGATGCGGATGCACTGGTCGGTAATGCCGGTTGCGCCGGTTGTGCTGCCGGACAGATCGGTCAAAATGGTGCCGGCGAGATCACGATATCTACCGGAAACCGTAATTTCCCCGGTAAACAGGGAAAAGGCAGTGTATATCTGGCATCACCGCAAACCGTAGCTGCTTCTGCTGTGGCTGGATATATCACCACGCCGGACAATATCCCGGACATACCCGCTGTTTTCACCAGACCAGTTCCGCAGGAATCTGCTCATGTTGTCAAAAAAGAAAAGAAAGCTGAAAAGAAACCTACTGTTGTTGAAGGACGTGCCTGGTTTATCAAAGAAGATAATATTGATACTGATATGATCTTCCATAACCGCTATCTGACGATTACTGATCTTGCCGAAATGGGGCAATACACCTTTGATAATCTCGCCGGTTATGAAGATTTTGCCAAAAAAGCCAAATCCGGCGATATTGTCGTGGTTCAAAAGAACTTTGGCTCCGGCAGCAGTCGCCAGCAGGCTGTGGATTGCTTCACATCTCTCGGAATTCAGGCAATTCTGGCTGAATCCTTCGGAGCTATTTATGAACGCAATGCCATTAATGCCGCCTTCCCGATCATGACCTACAGCGACATCTCGCCTTTGGAACTGAAGGATGGGGATATTATCAGGATTGATCTTACCACCGGAAAAATCACAAATCTAAGTAATAATAAGAATATCCAGGCAGAAAAATTCTCTGATGTGCAGATGGAAATATACCATAAGGGCGGTATCTTTGGTTAATATAAGAGTACAGATCCCTGCCCGGATCAAGGAGTAAATCATGGGAAAAACCTTTGTTGAAAAAATATTCAAGGCGAAAACAGGAGCTATTGTTTTTGCCAGACCTGATATAGTGCTCACACATGACAATACGTCCAGTATTGCCAATACTTTTGAAAAAATGGGCGGAAAACGTGTTGCTGATCCTGACCAGTTACTGGTCGTTTTGGATCATAATGCCCCGCCGACAACTGATAAACTGGCTAACCAGTATCAGAGTATCCGCGATTTTGTGAAAGCCCAGGGAATAAAGAAATTTCATGATGTTGGCGACGGCATCTGTCATCAGGTGATGAGCTACCATGCCAGACCCGGAATGATAATTGTCGGTTCGGATAGCCATACCTGTACTGCTGGAGCTTTCAATGCCATGGCTGCGGGAATTGACCGGACAGAATCCGCCGGACTATGGAAACGTGGCGAAACCTGGTTCCGTGTCCCGGATTCCATTAAGATCACGTTGACTGGTGCCCTTCCCAAAGGGGTTTTTGCCAAGGATATTTCACTATGGATCATTGGTATGATCGGTTCTGCGGGAGCTAATTACTGCTCCATTGAGTTCCATGGAGAAGGAGTAAAAACCCTGACTATTCCTCAACGCATGACCCTGGCAAATCTGGCTTCCGAGATGGGAGCAAAAAATGCCGTCTTCCCCCCTGACAAAGTTCTGGCAGATTTCTATGGTTTAGAGAAGATTGAAAATGGAGTCTGGGCTGATGATGATGCAGTATATCTGCAGGAGATCGAGATAAATCTGAAAACGCTCTTCCCGCTCGTTGCCTGCCCTCACAACGTTGATAATGTCAAAGCTCTCGTAGAAGTGGAAGGCACTCCCATCCATCAGGCTTTGATAGGCACCTGCACAAATGGACGCCTCGAAGATCTTCGACTTGCTGCCCAGATACTGGATGGTAAAAAAATCCCTGAAGGCTTCCAGCTCCTGGTTTGTCCGGCTTCCAAGGAAATTTATCTCCAGGCTATTGAAGAAGGACTTATCACCAAGATGATGAATGCCGGAGCAGTTATTCTCAGTTCTTCCTGTGGTCCCTGTCTGGGCACAGGACAAGGCATCCCCGCAGACGGCTATAATATTCTTTCCACTGCCAATCGTAATTTCCTGGGACGCATGGGTAATAAAAACTCTTTCGTTTATCTGGCATCACCATCTACGGTGGCATATTCTGCCCTCAAAGGAGCGATCGCTGATCCTCGCGGCTTCAAGTCAATTGATAAATTCCCCTATCAGTGTGATCAATCCGCCACAGTTACTATTGCGACAGATGACAATCGTCGCCTGGGAAATACCTGGAATTATGCCGATGTTGATAACCTGAACACCGACCAGATGTTTGCCGGAAACCTGACCTACAAAGTGCTTAGCTCCGATCCGGAAGCAATCATACCATATCTTTTCGTTGATTTTGATCCGAATTTTACCGCTAAAGTACAGGCTGATGATATTATTATTGCCGGTGAAAATTTTGGTTGCGGCTCATCCCGCGAACATCCTGCTGTCGGTCTGGCTCATGTAAAAGTGAAAGCGGTTATCGTTAAATCTGTAAACCGTATCTTCTACCGCTCTTCGGTTAATCAGGGCTTGCCCATCATTGTTCTGCCTGAAGTCGTTAATGCCTATAAACCCGGTGATAAGGTAACTGTTGATCTGGAAAAAGGTATCGTTACTATTGCCGGAAAAGATTTCAGCTTCCCGCCCTTACCCGAAGCTCTTCTGGAAATCTTCCAGGCAAAAGGACTCGTTAACTGGATAAAAAATAACTGATTATTTTAAAAAATCCTTCCAGAAGCAAATAATTCTGGAAGGATTTTTTTATTTGCGTACCCATAGTTTCCAGCTCTGGATTACATTCAAATTTCAATTACTCCCTCCCATCTTCGCACCTTCGCGTTTTCCCATTTTCGCAATTTCTTCACTATTCACGACTTCTTTCTTATAATTCATAAAAAATTTTTAAAAAATAATTCTCTATTATCTATCATATCTAATAAATTATTTTTATTCGTTATTTTGTTCAATTCATAAGATTCCCATATTATGTTAGCTAACACATCAGCAAATTGAATATTCAAATTATTTTCTGAGGTTATTGTGTGCTTATATAACTTTGTTTTTACCTTTAATTCAAACCATAAATAGGTCTGTAAATATTCTTTTAAACTATTTGTACTTTGCACTTTTATTGATCTGGGATCTGGAAATAAATCTACTTTCTGATATCCTTTCACATATTCCGGTATAACCAATTTTGTCATAAAGTTATATATAAGATTCTAATATGAGTTGCAATGTTTTCCTTTTTCACTGTTATAGCTGCAAGCTTGATTGATCTGTGTTTCATTAACATTCTCTTTGTCTTATTAATAAACTCTTCTTTTTCTTCTTCTTTCAATTTACAACCCTTCAGTTCAATTGTTGAAGATTGTTTACGCTTTCTGTATAAATCTTTAATTATTCGTTTGGGAAGTGACTTCAAGGATTCATCAATAAACAAAAAAGCTATAGTAAGATATCTACTTGATCCTCCATCCCCGTATGGCTTATTAAGAGTCCAGCCTAAATCGCCACTTTCATCAAAATATACTTGCATGGTTACTCCAAAAAAAAATGAGCAGTCCCTGGGGCCGGCATATTCAAAATATGCTTATGACGTCTTACGACATCACGGTTTACCAGGATTTACCTACTCGTATACATATTTATCTCTAGATGTATTTACTGTCAATTAAAATAATTATTTTACTACTCTGTCCTATTCACAAATTACACCCCATCAAACCACTAACTGATCCAAAAGGAGATAATACTGATCAATTGCAAAACTAACCCCAATAGCTCATGAGCTATTATTATCAAAAAAAACTCGCCATACCAATTAACCAGCCTGGCGAGTTTTTTATTTTATTTGCATACCCATAGCTTTTGAAAATCATCCATAGCCTTGTGCAGAGGATGACCTTCTCTGGATTACATTACATTTAATTTTACATTTTCACTTTATTCTCCATCCCATAAACCTATGTAAAATAATACAATACACTCCCCAAATAAAGCGTGACAAATATATGACAGCCTATTTACTTAATTCATATAGTCTTAACCCCTATTTGTCACTCTTTTCCCACTTTTTAGCAAATACATACCTCTTATTTTACTTTTTTAAAAAAAAATGCATCTTACTCACGACTCATAAATGTAATGAAATGTAATAAAAATGTAATATCATAACTCCCTGCAATAATATTAATTACAACAAAATATTACATTTTCATCGTTTTTAAAGATACATGCCCCTATATTTAACTTTTAAAAAATACAACTTACTACAATAATAAAGATTCCCAAGTTCTGAACAATTAATCGAAGATTCCCCATAGCTTTATGCGAAGGGGTACAACTAACGACTTCTTTTACATTTTACATTTTTATTTATTCCTTCCCCCATGCCGGATGGATTTATCACTCACGATTTCTGCTGAGTTATTGTTTTTGTTTATCATTTAGCACTAAATTGAACTAATGGCTCTTAATAAACGAAAGGGTGACTCAATTTTTGCAGAGACGTGGCTCTGCTAGAGCGGAAGCTATGCTCCCGTCATCCGAAATATTCACTTTCTCACCTTTCGGCTCGACTCATTGACACGTTCAATGCACTCCAAAAAAATATATTCCTTCCACCTTCTGCCAATATAATATCCTGCTTAAAGTTATAAAACTATTCCTGAATCTCATCCCTTGCAGATACTTCATTATCGTCAGCCACGAAAATACCTTCCTCTATATTGTTTTTATCGCGTAAAATCTTTTTGCCAGTAACTTTTTCAATACAACCCAGGATAAGTTCTTCTCTATTATTAAGAAATCCAGTGAAATCATCTTTCCATAGATAGTCTGGATCGAGGAGATGTGATCTCAATATCAGGTCAAATTCTTGCTCAGATACCCCTATCTTCTTTGTCAGTCTCTCAAGATATTTACTGGGAGCATCTCCACTCATAAACTTGTTTGTCCCACTGGATAGTGGTGTTTTATTGATTATGCAGTTATATTGTTCAGATGGGATTTCATTCTTCAAACACCAGGCTACTGGAAAGATATGATGTATATCTATACTGTTTGAAAAATAAATCTTAATATCAATTTGGGAGTTTGATAGCCAGTCTCGGAGTCCTTCACCTAATAGCAAAGCATATATTCCCTTGTAAGCTGCACTGTTTCTTGTCCGCAAGGTATAAAGCCTGGAAGGATTGAAATTGGAGTCATATATCGTTTTAGGTTCTGGTCCATCAGATAGAATCCAATCTACTACTTGAGGTAAATCCAGGGCGTACCTTGTTTCATTCGCAGACCCATATAATTCGCCAAATACTCCGCACCAGAACCAGCGCATTAATTTTTTCTTATTCCCGGCAATGTCTATCTGATTCCCTAATATTGCCAAAATTGCTGCCAGGGGGATTAATTGCGTATTGTAGGGTAAATCTCTTGCTGAATAAAAATGATGCTCTGCTAAGATCATTGCTGCTTTTATGTATCCATTTTTTATATCCGATGCACATAGTTTGTATTCATCAAGTCTCAGATTGAGCATGTCTTTTCTCTTGCCACTGACAACTGGTATTTCTTTATTTTCTGGATTAGATATGAGAAGAGAGACTCGTTCCCGATACTTAGCAAGTAAGGTTAAAGACTGGATCAAATCCGTGTTTTGAGTGTTGGAAAGCAACTTGTATTGTTTGAAATCCTCTTTTATAGCTATCCAGCTATGTTTCAGATCAAACTCTTCTACGGCAAAAGTAGCTGTGAGCAGCTCAAATACTGTAAGTGATACACCTCCCGTATTAACTTTTTCAAAAACCTGGCAGACGGCTTCTTTCGTATTTTCCTTTTTTAGAATTATCACCGGTAGCATGTAATTGTTAAAGCTGTTTACTATCTTCTCCTCAAATTCATCCCAGAATTCTATCTTCTCTGGATCATGATTCCAGTATTTATTGTATTTTTTCCGCCAAATACTATATTCATCTATCATGCAAACGGGATACATCAGGTTTTTATATTCAAATTCTTCTTCTGAAAGATCTAATACTATATCTCTACCGATGTTCTCCGTTATCTGCTTCTTTTCGTTCACTGAGATTAACGCTTCCTCAAGATCAAAGGAGGGATCCATAGCTTTTTTCATATCAATATAATACCAGCGTCTGATCTCGTAATTTTTCTCGTCCCGGGTTGTTACTATCTGGTTGGTTACAATTGTCTGATATAATGAGGTTATCCTCTGCTGACCATCCAGCACTAAATACTCAGGATTTATAACAGTACAGTTTACAGCTCCTTCAATTGGTTTAGGTTTAAACTTAACGGCTTCATTGCCAGTTTCCAGTAGCATTATAGCTCCAATTGGGAATGATTTAGCAATACTGGCTAATAGCCCCTTAATCCGATTATCGTCCCAGATCCATCCCCGCTGAAAATCAGGAAGTTGAATCCTCCCTTCATCTACCTGCCTTAATATCTCATTCAATCCTTTCTTTGTTGAATCAAATGATTCCATAAATGAACTCCTTATTTCTTTATATTTTTTATCATTAAACTCTCAATTTCCTCTGTAAATACTTATTCAAAAGTGTCCAGTATTTTAATTGAAAAGTGTACCACTT
>CAZAHZ010000033.1:14763-17852 GCA_964485055.1 uncultured Candidatus Cloacimonadota bacterium | reverse complement strand
ACTACCGGTATCCTCTACGCCGGACACACGGTACTGAAGAGCAAGAATATACAATATATTTATATGGGAATCATCAACACATGATCAAAGGCTGACATTTGATGATATTTCATATCTTGATGCGATGTTTTCCAATACTAAATTACAAGGTTACTATGCTTCTCCAATCAATATTATCAAGGCAATGATAGATAAAGTAAATGATTTCAAACAAGAGCTAAGCGTAGTGAATATTTTTGATGATGATCTATGGATTAGAGGAAGAATAACCAATTCAGAAGTAATAGTCAATAATTTCACTGAAGAAAAATACAACTTTATATTTAAAACCATAGATGTACAGGATGATTTTTGTAATGAATTCATTTATGATGAAATAAATGCATTCTCGACTATTTCATCTGATCAATGTAAATTCGGAACAAAACTTGTAGAGATAGGAAAGGAATACCTTATACCTATGGATATTTATAAATTAAATTACTCTTTATCTTATAGAGATAGAGCAAACGAAAAAGGCGAATATCTATTTGGTATTTCCTTGAATGACTGTTTTTTAATAGAGGATGGATACTTGAAGAATCAATTTCAATCAAATAATCTATATGCATTATTAGTTTTTGGTAATGATATTGATTGGACAGAATATCGCAAAGAGCACAAATTCTATGATGGTTTTGGAGATCACAGTAAATATGAAACAATTAATGAGATATCATATGAAGAATTTAGGGCAAAGGTAATTGATAGTATCGATTTTCTTAAAAAGAACTATGAAAGGTGGGGGTTATGAAAAATTTATTATTACTAATTATATTGCTAACTATATTATTTCTAACTGCTGATGATATAAGTCTATGGAGGTTCAATGGTAAATGGGGACTGCATAGCTGGATAGAAGGAGATTATCAGCATAAGGTCTGGGAAACCCGAAATTCGAACTCTATTTCCCTTTCCGCAATGTGGGTATAATTTTATAGGGCATATAAGTCTTATAAGACCTATATATAATCGAAAGATAATGAGAGCCAGAGGTAGAGGAGAGATAAAGATTGGTCGCTCTTAACTCAGTCCAGGGTACTGTCCTAAGTCAATAGCTTAGATGGGGTGGGATTATCCTGTTAAATCTCAAGAAATAGATAGTTTGGGATAGTGTAGCTTTAGAAATAAAGGGTTCGGGTGGTGGTTTCGTGTTGATCGGGGGGTAAGATATCAATTTGTAGATCAAGGGTGGAGAGGAGCTTTTTTAGAACGTGTAAGACGGGGAATTCGGTGTGGAAGTGACCTGCTTCGATGAGAGGGATGGGGCTATCCAGCATGGAGTGATAGCCGAATTCGCCGGAGAGGAATAGATCAGCACGATTAGAAGCATCAGAGATGAGGCTGGCACCGCTGCCTCCGCAGACGGCTATTCTGGTGATCATCGAATCTGGTGATTTATCAGCGAGCCAGACTTTGAGAGTTGGTGAATTCAGAGAATTTTTGACTTTATGAGCAAAATCGCTGATAGAGACAGCTTCCGGTAATACACCTATTAGACCCAAGCCATAATCTGGTGAATTTTGTTTCAGGGGATACACCGCGATAACGGGAGTTTCGTAGGGATGAGATTTATGAATAGAGCGAATAACTTTATTGAGATTGAAGCTATCAGCGAAGAATTCCAGTTTTATCTCATCAACTGCCGTATTTTTATTCAGTTCCCCAATACTGGGATTACTTCCCGCAAGCGGGCGGAACTGGGCTTTAACAGGGAAGAAATTACAGCAATGGGAATAATTGCCAATCTGCCCGGCACCGGCAGAAAAAACAGCCTGGGAGATATCATCAACCGCAGAATCAGGAGTATAAACAGCAATCTGAAATAAACTGTTCCCTGAGTCGCGGGAAAGGATTTCCAGATTTTGTAAGCCAAAAATATCTGCGAGCCTGTGATTTACGCCACCTTTGGTGATGTCAAGATTAGTATGAGCAGAGATGACAGCAATATCGTTTTTAATTAATTTCAAGTAAAGTGAATTAGTTATCTTTTTGAGCGGTTTAAAGATAAGGGGATGATGAGAAATGATGAGGTTGGTTCCGGAATCAACAGCTTTATCAACGCAATCAGGAGTGATATCAAGGCAGAGTAGGATTTTTTTGACTTCGCAGGAGGCGTCTCCAAGCAGAAAGCCGACATTATCCCATTCACAGGCAAGAGCGGGAGGAGCAAAATCATGAATAATCTTAATCAGATCACTGACTCTAACCTTCCTGGTCATTAGCGTTCCTTGAATTGATGTCCATGATATCATAATAATTAAAGCCACGATTGACAAGATAATTACAGATACGGTTAAGTCTTCTTTCCGGTGGAAATTCTCTCCAGCGTCTAATCAACTGAATAACCAGATTTTCTAAAACCTGTTTTTGTTTTGCATCATCATACAATTCGGCAAGAGATTGGTCAATCTGGTCAGGGGCGATTTTTTTTTCATAAAGTTTATTTTTAATTTCAGGGAGGCTTTTGCTTTTATTAATAAGCGATTCAATGATAAGCTGGGCGCATCTATGGTCATTCAAGTAGTTATTTTCAATAGCCTTAGTGATCATCTTTTGAGCTAAATCATCTGCGATGGGAAATTTATGGAGATATGTTCTGCTTTCCCCAATAGACCTTTCCTGAAAAGCGATCCAATCGAGGAATCTTTTCAGGGATGCTATGATGATCTCATCATCAAGGGTATGGGCAAGTTCGGGGTCAATTTCTATTTCCAGATCATTATCAAGAGATAATTTCCGGAGAGCCCTCAGGGGCAGGACTCCCCGTATTTCATCATCAAATTCGATAAGGCAGGAATGACTATTTTTCGACTTCGTTCTTAGTAATATCATCATTATTCGGGATACCTAATTCCTTTTTGATCAGTACTTCGATCTCATTATATTTTTCGGGATATTCGTTAAAAAATTCCTTCACTTTTTCCGCACCCTGTCCGAGTTTTGTATCACCATAAGAATACCAGGAACCGCTTTTATTCACAATCTTGTATTGAACTGCAAGATCCAGAATAATATCTATTTTGGAAATGCCAACGCCAAAAATAATG
>CAZAHZ010000033.1:0-14753 GCA_964485055.1 uncultured Candidatus Cloacimonadota bacterium | reverse complement strand
TTATATTATATTTATTTTTAACGATTTTAACGCGGGTACTGTTACCAATTATCTCATCAGCCACGCCTACTTTTTTGATAGAACCTACCTTGCGAACTTCAAGGCGGATTGAGGCATAGAATTTGAGAGCAACGCCACCGGTTGTGGTTTCCGGATTCATATAGGACGGGACGCCGATTTTCATACGCGTCTGATTGATAAAAACGACAGATGTATTGGTTTTATTGATGATAGCAGTCAATTTACGAAGAGCCTGCGACATCAATCTGGCTTGCAGCCCCACATGAGAATCACCCATGCTGCCCTCAATTTCCGCTCTGGGAACCAGAGCTGCTACTGAGTCCACAACAATAAGATCAATGGCATTACTGCGGACTAAAGTTTCCACAATTTCCAGAGCCTGTTCACCGCCATCAGGTTGAGAGATCAGCAGATTATCAGTATCTACGCCAATATTCCGGGCATAAATAGGGTCAAGGGCATGTTCGGCATCAATAAAGGCGACAATGCCGTCACGTTTTTGAGCTTCAGCTACAATATGCAGGGCAAGAGTGGTTTTACCCGAAGCTTCGGGTCCATAAATTTCGGAAACCCTACCCCGCGGAATACCTCCAATACCCAGAGCAGCATCAAGGCAAAGAGCTCCGGTTGGAATCACATCAACATTAATATTGGGTTTTTCGCCCAGTTTCATAATAGTGCCGGCGCCAAATTGTTTTTCCAATTGGCTCATGGCAGTTTTGAGTGCAGAATTTTTGTCTTTGCTGATCATAGCAGCTACTCCTTTTAAATTTGTTACAGTTTAAGTGAATAAAGAGAATGATAAGTGGGACCTTCCAGATGCAGAATACTCTGAAATAAAGTTAATTTATCAGCCTTAAAGCTGGCTTGAGGTAATCTGTATTTGAGAACGGCATCAATGAAATGTGGTTGTAATGCCCCCTTGATCCTTGCCAGGGTGACATGAAAAATTAATGGTTTACGGTCTAATCTATAGCCAAGATCAGTAATATCTGAGCACATACGCCGGTGAGTTTTTTCCAGTAAGGCACAATGATAATTAACCCAGAGAATGCGAGGACTTTTTGGTGAAACCAGTTGTAATTGAGGGAGATCGAAATCAGGAGGATCAATAGAATTGCCATACTGTTCGATAATCTGGCTGATGTCAGGGAGATGAGATTCATTGATATCACCCAGGAACTGGAAAGTGATATGCATATTTTCAGGAAGCACCCACTTTAAATTACGCTGGTTGTATTGCTGTAATTCGCGACTGGTTTCTGCCAGCAGGTCTTTTATCGGGTCTGGTAATTCCAGGGCTATAAATGCACGCATGGATTAAAGTGACCGTTTGTAGCCAATATTACGCAGGAACTGCTTACGACGCGTGACATCACTATCAAGCTCTACTCCTTTGGGAGAAAAGCCATCAATAACGCCGAGTACACCACGACCCTGCTCAGTTTCTGCCAGAATAACCTCAACGGGATTTGCGGTGGCACAATAGATGGAAACAACTTCGCAGCAGGCTTTTATAGCGGGCAGGACATTAAGCGGAAAGGCATTCTTGAGAATGATCAGAAAAGTATGTCCTGCTTTTAACCTTTTCTGATTTTGCATAGCCATTTCGATCAATTCTGGATCAGTGCCTTCCTTGCGGATGAGGCAGGGACCAGAGGCTTCATTAAACGCCAAACCAAACTCAATTCCGGGAACACTGTTAACCAGGGCTTCATAAAGGTCTTCAACTGTTTTGATAAAATGTGACATTCCGAAAATGATATTATATTCCTCGGGAACTATGATCGGCTCGATAAGTGTCTTCATACAACTCTCCATAATTTTTGTTTTTGGATATAATACCCCTATCCGGGAGAACAACAACGTGATACTATTTCCAAATTTAAAAAAAACGGTCAATAAGAATTATCAATAAGCTGGTAATAAACAAAGAAAAAGACCGACGAGCGGTCTTTATCTTTATACTACCTTTTTTACTTTATTTGCTTTCAGGCAGGATGAACAAACCTTCATCGCTTTAACTTCACCAAGAATCTCTACTTTCATTTTACTCAAGTTAGGATAAAATCTCCTCTTGGTAGCATTCAGGGCATGACTTCTGTTATTACCTGTCTGAGGTCTTTTTCCGCAAACATCACATACTCTTGACATAATACACCTTCTCATAAATTTCTGTTAAGACAGGAAATTAGCGAACCGGATATGTGGCAAGTAAATTCTTTCAATTTATAGATATTAAGATAAAATTACCATTTCGGGAAAATCATTTAGATTATAGTTTAGAGGATTTTTTGCAGTATTCCTGTCAGATAGCTGTCTAAATCTTCCAGAGAGCGGGAAAAATGAAAGAAATAATATTAGAAGAGATAATGAGCGAAGAAGGCAGAAAGGTATTTAACATGATACTGAGAATGGTCAGAAACCGCGAGGAAGCGGAGGATTTATTTCAGGAGGTTTTCACCGCGTTTCATCAAAATTTAGCAAACGTGCAGCCAGAAGCCAGAAAATCATATCTCTACCGGATCGCCTATAACAAGACGCTAAATCGGATAAAAACGATCAAGCGAGGTCAGAAATTCGTGAAAACTCAATTTGATCAGCCAATCCTGGAAAAAGAGCCTGCACAGGAAAAACGTAATGCCCTGATCAGAGAAAGCCTGGGAAAATTGAAGACATCTGAAGCTTTTCTGATAGAGTTGCAATTTTATCAAAGCAAAAGCTATCAGGAAATTTCCGAGATAACAGGCTATAGTGTCAGTTCTGTAGATTCCCGTCTGGTGCGGGCAAAGAGGCGATTACGTGAAATATTGGAAAAAATGGGAATAAATAATTTACAGGATAATCAGCTTTCGGCTGTCTTATGAGATTGAGGTAAGCAAAATGAAAAATAAGGGAAAAGACTTAAGAGAGGAAAGGTTAATAACTGAATTCTTATCAGAATATCAGGATGAAGAACTCCCGGCAGAATTGCGGGTGCGAGTTTTAAAAAACCTTGTTCAATCCTCAGATAAAACAGTGATCAAAATTATAACACCAATGTGGAAACGCTTATCTCTGGCTGCTTCCATCATTGCTTTTGCTCTGGGAATCATAATGAGCAATCAGGTATTCTCCTCCGATAATACCAGCGAATATGCGAACTGGAATTTTGGCGAAGCCGGATTATATAGCTACCTGGTGGAGGGAGAATAATGAAAAAAGAAGTCATGTTTTTTATTTTGTTGATATCGCTGGCATTTAATCTTGCTTTTATCGGCATGTTCATCTGGCATCGCAGTCATTTTCCACATTTTGAGGAAGGACCGGATTTTCCTCATATCCGCAAATCGTTTCAATCTCATCCGGATCATTTGAAGTCACGGCGTCAGGAATTTATTGATGATAGAAGGATTTTTATGGATTGTATCCGCAGCGAGGAATTTGTTGAGACCCAAGCAGACAGCCTGCTGCAAAACATGCTGGATAAGCAGTATGAGATGGAAAAAACTCTTGGCAAAGAGATGATAGAAATGAGAAAAAAGGGCGAATTTATTGATGACAGATTTAATCGCCTACCCCATGAAAGAAAAAATAATCCTGAAAGGAGAAGAAAATGAAAAGAGTATTATTTATTGCCCTGGCGCTATTACTGGTAAGTGTGCTAATGGCTGAAAGGACACCCGGAGAAGGTAAGAATCGCAGACAGTATAACGAACAAGGTCAACACCCGAATATGATGATGAGGATCATGCATCAGCTTGAGCTGACAGAAGCCCAGCAGAAACAAATGGAAGATTTGATGGTGGCAATGAAGAAATCCGACATAGACATCAAGGCAAAGATTGAAACAAAGGAAATTGATGCGCACATGGCACAAAAGGAAATGAATTTTGCCCAAATGAAAAAGATCAGTAATGACATCTTTGATCTAAAGAAAGAGATGAAAAACAAACAGATAGATAATCAGGAAGCCTGCTGGAACATTCTCACTGCAGAGCAGAAAGAACTGGCAAAAGAAATGATGAAAAAACCACCTATGATGAGACGGGACAGGCAGGATGGTGATGATGATGATGATGAAACGATGTCCAGACATCGCAGAATGATGAATAAAGAAATGGATGATTAAAGTAAATTAATCTAAGCTAGAATAATCCGAAGAAGCAGGAGGAAAATCTTCCTGCTTCTTTTTATTTATCAATAATTCCTTGATCCGGTTAATTTTTTCCCTGATCTCTCTTTTTTTCTCTAATGTCTGGTTAGCTGCCGGATTTAGCGTTATAGTATCCTGGATTTTTTCAATTTTAGCTGTAAGCTTCTTTTTTATTTCTGCATGGGGTTTACTGAAATGCGACAATTCTTCTGGTACCGTGATCTCCGATGAAGCAGCCATCTTCTTCCGGGCTCCCTCAATACTGAAATTCTGTTCATAAAGCAGGAATTTAATTTTTTTAAGGATTTCAATATCTTCCAGAGTGTAGCTGCGTTTTCCACTATTGTTTTTGTGCGGGTTAAATTTGGGAAACTCAGCTTCCCAGTAGCGCAGAGTGTGTTTCCTTACGCCAAGCATATTGGCAACTTCGCCGATCTGATAGTAATGCTTTGGCATTTTACCCCTTATCTAAGAATTTTAAGTTTAAGTTAGATATTTTTTATTTCAGAGTCAATCTTTTTTTATAATTGTCCACAATATAAGCAAAGCACAAATTCCAGCGAGTATATCCGGGAAGAAGTGAAAATAGCGAACAAATAGCGATTTACGGGGATAATCGTAAATATTAGCTTCAATAGTTTCGCGGGTAAAAAGTTGAGTTTCAGCCAGAATATCACCCCGCGGGTCCACGATCATAGAATACCCGGTATTGGCAGCCCTGAAATACTGGGTACGGGTTTCAATTGCCCGGAATCGGATCATCATGGCATGCTGGTATGTCCCGGCAGAATGGTAAAACCAGGCATCGTTTGTGAGATTGACCAGGAAAGCAGGGTCTTGAGCAGCCATTTCCACATTTATTCCTGGAAATGCTACTTCAAAACAAATTTGCGGTGTAAACTTTAATCCTTCATATTCGTAATATCTGATCTTTTCGCCATATTCCCAATTCGCCTGTCCCAGTTCCACATGCTCTAAAACCGGCATGATACTTAACAGAGGAATCCGCTCACCAAATGGTACCAGTATTTTTTTATAATACGGCAGATAAGAAAAACCAGTTGAGTCAAATAGAGTGCAGGCGTTATAATAGAGGAAGTTATCTTTTTCTTTATTATATATAAAATCAGGGAAACCGGTAAAAATACTTTTTTGATAGTCTCTTATCAATCTATTAACAAAATTCTGGAATGTATAGCGGTGCAAAACATAACCGGGTAGGGCAGATTCGGGAAATATCACCAGTTCCGCTTCGTCTGAAACTTTACCGGTATATTCATAATACAGATTAAAAGCCGTGTCACGATAGGCTGGCTGCCATTTTAAGTTCTGCGGAATACTGACCTGAACAATAGCTGCTCTTTTTTGAGTGTCCTCCAGGGAAATGGTCTGATAACGCCAGGTGGAATATCCCGTCCAGACCAGGTGGATAATAACCAGCAGAATGAGGGATAACTTTGTCCTCCGACGCACAAAATGATAGATCAACACGTTAGTGAATATAATATATAAAGAGATCAGTGTGATCCCGCCTATCTCCGCCGGCTGTAATAAAACCGTGTAATCTGCCAGTGAATAGCCCGTATAGAACCAGGGAAAACCGAATTGTCCATAATTCTGCAAATGCTCAAAGGACAACCAGAGAAGAATAAAACCTATATAGCGAAATTTATAATTTCTAAGCCAGACCAGATTGTTCAAGTGGAATAAGATCGAAAAATATAAGCTGAATAAGATAATCATTCCCACAAAACCTGGTACTGTAACCAGATTTATCCAGTGAAGAGCTACAAGGGAATAAACCAGACTGAATAAAACTGCTGACCGGATTAAATCCATATAATCCGGCTTGCGATCAAAGAAATATAGAAGAGGGATAAAACTGCAATAACTTAAAAATCCCAAATGGATCGGCAACCGCGATATTCCCAGCAGAAACGCTGATAATAACGGTAATAATAATAGCCTGAAGTCTTTAATTTTGAACATATCTCATTTTCCCGATTATGATCTTTTCTCCATCATATAGTATTATTTCCGGAGATTGATAAAATATCTTCTGCCATTTGCTGGTGTGAACAGCTAATTTCTCACCGCTCGGAATATACTCCAGAAAATAATCTCTCTGGCAGAATACCTGATCCATTTCCATAAAACAGCGACCCTCATGCTCATCCAGAAGTTGACCATATCTGCTATAAAACAGCGTGATATCCTGCTCACTGTCATACAATGATAAGATATCTTTATTAAGTTCCAGACAGCTTACTTCATTAAACTGCAAACTACCAAATGATCCGCTCTCTTTTCCTTTATCATCGAGCATTAATATCTCTTTGCGTTTATCATCATAAATGTAAATTTTTTCATCTATAGATACTGCTGCCAGTGAAGGATTGAGGTTTTTAGCTATTTTTATTTCTGTTATCAGGTTACCGGTTTTATCAAATTTCTTCAAACTGCGGTCAAAACTGTCCAGGGCAATCAGATTTCCGTCCGGAGAAAGGCAGATATCACTTAGTTTTTGAAAATTACTTCTCTCAAATCCCCTGCCACCGATTGTGTTGATCCTTTTATCCTGCTGAAAAATATGAATTTGATCCGAATTCGCCTCCCAGAGATAGACTACCTGTTCTATGGAGTTATAGCAGACCTTTTCTATCTTAAAACCTGGATCAAGATGATATTCTTCAACAAAGCCCGAAGGCACGATATTTCTGCCGGATTGAGCAACCGTACAGCCGCAAAGCAGCCAGAGCATTATAAAACTAAATATCTTTTTCAAAATGAACGTCTTTGAGTTTGCCTTGAATACTTGTTCTTCCCTGCCAGGTGTTAAATTCCAGAGAATAAGCAATTTCAATCTGTGTGCCCTTCTTTAAAAAAGGCAGATAATCTCCCAGATTAAATCCTATCAAATCCAGCTCACAGCCATCTTTCATCACTTTTAATTTCAGATGGTTCTTGCCTACGCAATAAGGAAAACCGATTATCGTCACCTGGCTTGAATAGAAAACAGGTTTCATATTCCCTGGACCAAATGGAGCAAAGCGGTTTAACCATTCCAGCAGGTTTTTATTGATTTCATATATTTCCAGATTCGAGTCTATTTTTAAGGGAGGCACCAACATCTCAGAAGACATCTTACTTTTCATATATTTCGTGATCTGATTCTCAAAAGTATCCAGATATTCAGCAAGGATTGACAATCCGGCAGCGTATTTATGTCCCCCAAATGTATCGAGGCAACCCTGAACATGATTTAAAGCATCAAAAAGATCAAAATCTGCAATGCTCCTACCTGATCCACTACCAATGCCATCTTTAAATGAGATCATCACTGCCGGACGATAATATTTCTCCACCAGCTTGGATGCCACTATCCCTATCACGCCAGGATGCCACTCATCGGAAGATACCACTATGAACATAGTTTCATCCAGATTCTTATATTTCTTTTCAATGATCTGGCAGGCTTCATTAAAGGTTCGCTGATCAATCTGCTGACGCAATGAATTCTGCTGCTCGATCCTCTGGGCAAGTTCCCTGCTTTCCTTTTCATCAACGGAAACCAGCAATTCTACGGCTGTTAACGCTGTTCCCATCCTTCCGGCAGCATTTATCCGCGGTGCTATCCCGAAAACTATATCTCCAGCATTCAATTCTTTTTCTGATAGACCTGCTATATTGATCAAAGCATTTAAGCCTATGTTCTGTTTTTTTATTAACCGGTCCAGACCAATTGAGGCAAATATCCGGTTTTCTCCGATCAAGGGTACTATATCAGCTATTGTTCCCAACGCTACCAGATCCAGATATTTATTGCACATCTCGTGTGTATCCACTCCCAGCTTTATATAAACTGCCATTAATAATTTATAGGCAACTCCCACTCCTGCCAGCTCTTTGCAGGGATAACCGCAATCATGTAATTTGGGATTGATAATTGCCAGGGCTTGAGGTAATTCTTCTTTAGGGTTATGATGATCAGTGATGATTATTTCCATGCCCAGTTCATTTATCGTCTTAACTTCGCTGATCGAATTTATCCCACAATCTACACTGATGATCAGTTTTGTGCCATTTTCTTTTAAATGATCAACTCCAGATATTGATAAACCATAACCATCTATCATTCTATGGGGAATATAATAATCCACCCAGGCATTCATTTTCTTCAAACCAAGATATAACAATGCTGTCGAAGTAGTGCCATCAACATCATAATCACCATAGATTGTTATTTTTTCATGTTCATTGATCGCTTTCCCGATCCTTTCCGTTGCCATATCCATATCTTTGAATAAAAAAGGATCATGGATATTGGAAAGATTGGGATGAAAAAAGAAGTTTATATCTTCCTGATTATTTAATCCTCGCCGTACAAGCATTTCTGCTATCATTTCGGGACATTTTATCTCTTCTATTATTCTTTGCTGTGCTTCTCTTTCTTCCGCTGTTAATTTCTCAGCTATTCTCCACCTTTTCTGCATTATCATTCCTAATTTTTTTTGGTTCTGTCGGAGACGGTCATAAGCCGAATTCTGTAGATTACCTAACAAGTAACCGAACATCTATTTCTCTACGCCGGATATCACTATTCCCTACGGGGACTTATTGCCGGCTGAAGCTGCCTACCCGGAAGCAAACCGGATCGGGCAGACCCGGGTCCGAAGACTGCTTCCCTATTTGGCATTGCACCGGATAAGGCTTTCCGAGCATTCTGACTCACGCCAGAATCTGGCAGGCTCTTACTCTGCCATTTCAACCTTACCTTGCGGCGGTTTATTTCTGTGGAGCTAGCTTCTCTTCACAGAGACTTCCCATTAAGAAGTATCCTGCCCTATGGTGTTCGGACTTTCCTCTCTCCCGCACCTACTTAGTGTTTTAAGTGCCTGCTTTTTGAGTAAGCAAATAACGCACTAAGTAGGTGCGGGACAGCAGATATTTGATCCTCTCCGACAGATTTTTTTATTCTTTCGGATTCATAACGATGATACGACTGCAACTTTCACAATAGACGATCTTATCGCCTTCATGAAGCTCTACCATCACCTGTGGACGTATCATAAATCCACAACCTCCACAGGTATTTCCTATACTATATACTAAGGCTTTTCTGTTCCTGTTATGGATCAAGGTGGCATATTTCTTTACCAATGGCACGGGAATCTCCTTGGCATATATTTTACGCTCCTGGTGATATTTTTCCATATTCTGCTCTACTACCTTGATCTCATTTTCAAGCCGATGCTCATTAGCCTTTAATTCCTGATCCGCAGCAGCTAATGACTTCTCTGTTTCTTTCTTCTTTTCTCGCCATTCTTCTGCCAATTCCATTAATTCCATTATCTCATCTTCAAGCTCATGGTTTTTTTGCTCCAGATGACTTACTTCTTTATTTAAAGCTTTATATTCTTTATTTGTCTGGATTGTCAATAATTGATTCTGATATTTCAC
This sequence comes from uncultured Candidatus Cloacimonadota bacterium, assembly GCA_964485055.1. Classification (GTDB taxonomy): domain Bacteria; phylum Cloacimonadota; class Cloacimonadia; order Cloacimonadales; family TCS61; genus Stygibacter. The sequence continues at coordinate 5,137 of CAZAHZ010000033.1, read as the reverse complement.
CATCTGGTCTTTATTGCTGCGGATTAATAACTCCCGCTTATCCTGATCTTTATGGTTATTTTCCAATTCTTCGTTTATTTTTGCCAAAGTTGCCTGCGCTGATGACAGGTTATTCTTTAAAGTGCTTAATTGTTCCGGTAAATTTTTTATTAACACCTGCAATTCACTGATCTTATCATCAAGCTTCTGCATTTCTATCAATATTTTTATTTCTTGCCTCATTTTATTTCCCCTTCTCAAATATCAAACTGATATCCATTGATTTGTAGGAATGGGTCATTGAACCACTGGAAATGAAATCCACCCCGGTGGCTGCTATATCCGAAATTGTTAACAAATTCACATTTCCAGACGCCTCTAATTCTACTTTTCCATGATAATGTCTTACTGCTTCTCGCATCTCTGACAAGCTCATATTGTCAAGCATCACCCGATCCACTCCGCAGGAGACTGCTTCTGCCAATTCTGCCGGATTTGTCACTTCCACTTCCAGTTTGTGACTTGTGTCAGTTTTTCGCACCAATGCTACTGCCCTGGTAATTGATCCCGCAGAAGAAATGTGATTCTCTTTTAACATGATCATATCATATAATCCAAAACGATGGTTATAGCCCCCACCAATTCGCACGGCATATTTCTCAAGCTGTCTCATTAGTGGTGTTGTCTTGCGGGTATCAAGAAGACGTGCCCGGTTATTTCCAATCTTTGCAACCAGTTCCGAAGTTAATGTGGCTATCCCTGATAAACGCTGCACAAAATTTAATGCTACTCGTTCAGCTTTCAATATGGAAGCAGACCGCCCTGATATTTTACAGATTAATGCTCCTGACTCTAACCGCTCTCCGTCTTTAATGAAAGGCTCGATCTTGATCCTGTCATCTACTAAATAAAAGGTCTCGCTGAATACTTCCAGACCTGCTAATATGCCACTTTCTTTTGCTAATAATTTTGCACTCGCTTCGGTTTTGCCCAGCTCAAGGCTGTCGGTGGTGATATCGCCATGCTGGATGTCTTCTTCCAGGCTTAAAAGGATCAGTTCTTTTCTATTCACTTTGGTCACCAAACAAAAAAAGCATCCACCTTGAAGTGAATGCTTTTTTTTCTATTTTTTCAAGAGCATCTTCATCGCTCTCTACTATAATCACCATTTCCGTCTTTTCCCCAGACCTTAGCACCATATAATTTCCTTATTTTACCTTTAATGTCATAAATTTTTTGCTCCCCCTTCTGTCAATATTTATTTATATATTACCCCCTTTTTAAATTCTTGCTTTTCCTGCTTCGACTATCTATTATATATTGGCATCTACATGTATCGTCAGTTTACCAAGCATATTCACATAACTGCCAAATTCATTATCGTACCAGCCAAAAATCTTGGCATGCGTCACCGGCAGGGATATATTATCTGAAATATCCAGACCTAAGGCTTTCAATGTTTCTTTCGATAAATGCAAAAACCCCGTTCTTGTATGGTTGTCATTGCCTTCTATCGCTGCTGCAGCTCTTATCCCGATCCAGTCACTGGAAACATTTTGCCGTTCACTGAAGATCAGCATTCCCTTTTGTTTGCCCTCAGAGGCTTCTTTATAAATTTTATTTAACAATTCTTTATTGATCACCGGCTCTCCCTTTTCGTCTATCTGCTCATGAAAAGTGATATTTAAGCTGATCATCGAAACCGTATTTGTGGGGATTCTTACAGAGTCTGCCATAAAACCTATATCTTTTATTTGAGGTAATATCTGTTCCAGAGCTTTAGCTGCTCCTGTTGAAGTCAGAATGATATTATTCATTATAGACCTGTTTTTTCGCAAATCCTTCGCTCCTGCCTTCGGGACAGTATCCAGTATGCTTTGCGTGCTGGTGGATGCATGGATTGTTGACATGGAGGCTGTGACTATCTTTGATGTTGGCTCATTTTCCAGCAGAGGCATCATCATGTGTGCCAGACCTGTTGTTGTACAACTCGCTGCTGATAAGATATTATGTTGTCCCGGATCATATTCCAGATGGTTTACACCATAGACAAACATCTTACTGTCATTCGGCAGGCTCTGGCTTTTATCCTTGATCTTAAACGGAGCAGAACATATTACCTTAATTGCTCCAGATTCCAGATGTCCACGCAAACTGCCATTTGGTGAATCTGCCGGTTCTGTGGGGTCAAGGAATACTCCTGTACAATCTACTACTATGCTTACTTTCTCTTTTGTCCAGGGTATCTTCAATGGATTACGTTCCTGAAACAGAAATTTTGCCGGTTTCCCATTTATCATCAACAATCCCTGATCTTTATCTTCGATCTTTATCTCCACCTTTTTTCCTGATACTCCATACAGAAACCTGTCTAAATCGCCATAGGTACTGTCCGATTTGATTGTATCTATCAAGTCGGACAGACTATTCCCCACTTTGCGTCCGATATTGATCACATAACCGTCAAAATGATCCAGGGCAAGATGATTCCAGAGAGTCAACTTGCCAATTCGTCCTAATCCGTTAATTCCCAGCAAATTTTTACCGTTCATTTGCTTCCTCCTTTTGTTTTATATATCTTTTTTATCTTATGATAAATTCCTAACCCTGATAATCTCCCCGAACCGTATCCACCGGATAATTGCCGATATATATACTCCCAAAATTCCCATCAATTGCCACTTCATCCCCACTGTGCAACTCCTTCTTGTTTATCCGGCAGCATTTCTCCTCCTCATTCACTTCCAGTTGCTTGCAGTTCACTATGCACACTATTCCCAGCCTCACGGCTGTTACTGCTGCATGCGAGGTTGCTCCTCCCCTGCCGGTGATCAGCCCATTACATTTAAAGATCATTCCAATATCGTCCGGTACAGTATCGGGTCGCACCAGGATCATTGCTTTGTCCGGATATTTCTTCCTGTATTCCAGCAGGTCTTCTTCATTAAAGCATAGTATCCCGTTCAAAGCTCCTCCGCCTATTCCTATTCCGCTTCCGGCAAAATTCATGTTTTCCCGCTTACTGGAAAATATCTTAAATTCCTGCTTGTTTTGGATATCCTGGTTTCTTGTCTGTAAGATATAGAGGTCTTCAGCTTTTTCCGATTCAAAAGTAAATTCTATCTCCTGGTGACTGAAGCCGTGCTCATAGATCATACCGGCTGTCAATTCTGATAATCGCGCATAGATCAATGGCAGCCTGGCTTCCAGGCTGTCTTCCTGGTTTGATCCCGCTTTCTTTGACTGCTGCCTCGTTAAAGGTGATACATTGACCAATCCCGCTACTATATCCTCGCCCTGGCTGTAAACGGTATATTCACCATACAACTTTAATCCTGGTTGATTACTCGCAGGATCATGCGTGAATAATACTCCTGTCCCCGAATTCTCACTCATATTTCCCAACACCATCTGCTGTATCACCACTGCCGTACCCCATTCATTGGCTATCTGCATCTGTTCCCGATAGACCAGCGCTCTCTTTGAATCCCAACTGTCCAGCACATAACCTATTGCTTTGATCAATTGCTCGAAGACATCCTCTATGAATATCTTACCCGAGTCTAATATCTTTCTCTTATAAGCATAAGCTATCTCTTTCATCTGGGCTTTAGTGAAATTCAGCTTCTTCTCTACGCCAAATTTCTCCTTGTATTCTTTGATGATCTCGTCAAATACATCTCGTGATATCTTCTCTGCCATTCCCCAACTCTGAAGAAACCTTCTGTAACAATCCCAGGCTGTCCACCCCATATTCTCCTGCTGGCTCAATTTCTCTGCGATCTCATCATTCATGCCCACATTTAAAAAAGTGTTCATTGCTCCTGGCATGGATATCGCCGTGCCCGATCTCACGCTTAATAATAAAATATTAGTGGGATCACCAAAAGTCTTACCTGTCTTCTTCTGCAGATTCTCCACCTGAACTCTGATCATATTGAGTATATCTGACCGTAAAACACCCTCTTTTATTACTATTGGTCTATGGCGAAATAGTTCCGTGGACAATACAAAGCCAGGTGGTATTGGAAACCCCAGCTCATACATGATCTTCAAAAAATATGCCTTTGAGCCCAGAAATATCGGATTGTCAAGCTCTGGTACTGAACTATATAATGGGCTGACTATCTGGTCCGGCTCATAACTCATCAGCATGGTCAAAAGGGGCTTCTCATATAACTGCACTATGTCCCGGATTGATTTTAACAGTGTTACTATGAAATTATCCAGTTTCTGCACAATATAAGCTGAGGTTAATAAATCGCGATAAAATTTCTCCGTCAGCTTGTTTACCTGATTTTGCTGCTTTTCTTTATCTTCTTCTGCTATATATTGCGGTATTATCACTTTCAAAGGCTGCTCATAGACCCGATAAAAATATTCTTTCAATATTTCTTTCGTGTTCTCTGCCAGAAACTGGAATATATTCAGATATTGGTCAAGACTGAAACTTGACTCCAGGCTGTACTGGAACATCTCCAGATTTGAGGAAAAGCCCTGGTTACTGATGCCGTCAATCTCCAGTCCTGTCTCATATAACCGAAGAAGCTCATATACCCTTTTTAACGTTTTTCGCGTTAGATATTTCAACTGAATACTGTCTTCAACCTCTTCCAGCAACACTTTTGACATCTGCTCTAATCTGAATATCAGTCCCAGAGCATCAAACCGCGGCTCACTGTACTCTCCATACATGGATGGTATTCCCGCTGCCACATGACGCTTGTAATATATATCCTCCCTGGCTTCTGTGGTTTCCTGTGAAAATATCACATCTATCAATTTCTTCATCATCTCAAATAACTGCACCAGTGCTTCTCTGGTTCGCTGGCTTTGAAGTAACTGCAATAAATTATCTATCTTTTCCTGTTTAAAAAATTTGCTGTTGCTCAAGGTCTCTTTCAAATCCGTGATACCAAAGGAATATTTCTCCAGCAATATATTATAGATCCTGATCAGGTACATCACTTTTTTCTGATACGCATCCGGTATTTCTTTATAGCACTCTACTGATTGCTCCAGTTTCCGCTGGTTTATTTCTGCCAGACCCATCACACTGCAATGGTATTCTTCACATAAAAAATTTACCAGCTTGTTCACATGAGTAAATAATTCGTTTTGTGTATCTAATTTTTTGATTACATCCTCTGGAAGTTTC